>CAJBLW010000601.1 GCA_903953985.1 uncultured Burkholderiales bacterium | reverse complement strand
GCTGGATCTTCATGTCTTTGAGGCGCTTGATGGAAGTCTTGACCGTTTTGAAGTTGGTCAACATACCGCCGAGCCAACGCTGGTCAACGTACGGAACGCCGGCGCGTTGCGCCTCTTCTGCCACTGTGTCGCGGGCTTGGCGTTTGGTGCCAACCATCAACACGGTACCGCGCTTGGCCGAAACCTGGCGCACGAATTTAGCAGCTTCCTGGAACATCGGCAGCGATTTTTCCAGGTTGATGATGTGAATTTTGTTGCGGTGACCGAAGATGAAAGGGGCCATCTTGGGGTTCCAGAAGCGGGTTTGGTGACCAAAGTGGACACCGGCTTCAAGCATTTCGCGCATGGTAACGGACATAAAAATACTCCAAAGGTTGGGTCTAAAATCCAGTCCACTCATCGCGCGCAGCCAAAAAGACTACACGCAACACCTTGTCGGGACGGATTCGCGGATGAACTTTGCTTGCGCGTGAAAACAATGATTTGGCTTCATGATGATCATGACACCCAAAAGACAGCTGTCGCGCTCTGCAAAGCCTTAGGATTATAGCATCCAGACTAGGCCAAAGCGCCCCCACCCCCATGAAAGCTGACCTGATCGCCACCCGGCAATCCATCCAAAGTGGCACAACCGCGCCCCAAGCCCTGGCCGAAGCCTGTCTGGCCGTGGCACAAAGCTCAGCTTGTGCCCATGTTTTCATGCAATTGACTCCCGATCAACTCCAAAACACGGCCTCCACGGCCCAGATTGCGCAAAGCCCGTTGGCGGGACTGGCTGTGTCGATCAAGGATCTGTTTGACATTCAAGGCCAGGTCACCAAGGCCGGCTCCGTCGTGCTGGAAAACCAGCCACCCGCCACAAGCGATTGTCCAGCGGTGGCCCGCTTGCGCGCAGCAGGCGCAGGCCTGATTGGCCGCACGAAC
The DNA here is from genome assembly GCA_903953985.1 of uncultured Burkholderiales bacterium. Lineage (GTDB taxonomy): Bacteria > Pseudomonadota > Gammaproteobacteria > Burkholderiales > Burkholderiaceae_C > Limnohabitans_A. The sequence continues at coordinate 4,835 of CAJBLW010000601.1, read as the reverse complement.
ATGGTGGAATTTGCATTCTCAGGGGTTGGCGTGAACCCGCACTACGGCACCCCGGCCGCTTGGGATGCCCTGAGCAACCAGGCTGTGGGTGCACCGGGTCAGGCCTACGCACCGGGTGGCTCCAGTTCTGGCGCTGCTGTCTCCGTGGCCACAGGCGCTGCATTCATTGGCCTGGGCTCCGATACTGGGGGATCCATCCGGGTGCCCGCAGCATTGAACGGCATTGTCGGGTTCAAGAACACCGCACGCCGGGTGCCCACGCAAGGCGCTGTGCCATTGTCGACGACGCTCGATACGGTGTGCGCCATGACGCGCACGGTGCGTGACACCATCCTGGCCCACGAAATTTTGTCGGGTAGAAAAGTTCCAAAAGGTCAACGCACCCTGCAAGGCTACCGTTTGGCTGTGGTGTCCAGCGTGATGCAAGATGACATGGATACAGCGGTCACTCAGGCCTTTGAGCAAAGCCTGAAAACATTGCGACAAGCCGGTGCCCGGATTGACACCCTGGACCTGTCCGAACTCCGCGAGATTGCCCCGATGATGAGCACCGGCGGCTTCAGTCCCGCTGAAAGTTTTGCCTGGCATCGCCACATGGTGGCCCGAGATGGTCATCGCTACGACCCGAGGGTGGCCCAGCGCATATTGCGCGGCTCCGACATGAAAGCCCATGAATACATGGATCTGCTCAGTGCGCGACAGCAATGGATTCGCCGGGTGGAGTCGGCTTTGGCTGGCTATGATGCCGTCTTGTCCCCCACCACGCCCATTGCTGCCCCGAAGATCAACGACGTAGCACCCGGGGCCGAGCGCGATGCCGAATTTTTCCGCATCAATGGCTTGCTGCTGCGCAACACCAGCGTGGTGAACACCCTGGATGGTTGCGGCATTTCCCTGCCCTGCCATGCCCCAGGCAATTTGCCGGTGGGCCTGATGGCTTGGCATGCCGCCATGCACGACGACACCATCTTGCAACTGTCCTTGCTGCTTGAGCCCTTGTTGCAAAAGCACTGAACCCATGCAAAAGCTGAACAGTTCATCCTTGTGGCCTGTGTATGGACTAGATGCGCTGCGTCAGCTTGAACACCGATTGCAGTGCGCCAGCCCTCGCCCCTTGATACAACTGGCGGGCCTGGCCGCTGCGCAACTGGCCATGGCCATCGCCCCCCATGCCCAGCGCATCTGGGTCGCCGCAGGCCCCGGCAACAACGGGGGTGACGGCATGGAAGCCGCCTTGCACTTGCACCAATGGGGCAAGCAGGTTCTCGTCAGCTGGATAGGCTCAACGGCACATGCGCCGCCCGATGCCCACATGGCCAGGCAACGGGCCAGCGCTGCAGGCGTCGCCCTCCAATCTGCCGTACCAGAGGCTTGGCTAAAGAACATGAATGACCAGGATTTATGCATTGACGCACTGCTGGGCCTGGGGGCCAACCGGGCACTTAGCTCTGAAATGCAAGCCTGCGTGCAGGCCATCCAAAAGTTCCCAGGCCAGGTGCTGGCTCTCGACGGCCCCACAGGCCTGAACCTTGAAAACGGGCAATGGCTGAGCAGTTGCAATGCTCAATCGGTAGCAGTGCACGCCGACCACACGCTGACCTTCATCGCCGCCAAACCCGGTCTGTTCATGGGCCATGGGCGCGACGCTTGCGGCCAAATCTGGCTGGACGACTTGGGCCACCGGGCAAATGACAGCGATGTGCCGCCCCAAGCCATACTGAATGCGGCTTACGCATCACCCAACAAAAGCCACGCCAGTCATAAAGGCAGCCATGGCGATGTGGCGGTGATCGGAGGTGAACCCATGGCCATGAGGGGTATGGGCATGACCGGTGCCGCTGTGTTGGCCGCCACCGCTGCACTGCATGCCGGTGCGGGTCGAGTGATTTTGAGCTTGCTTTCAGGACAAGCCGCAGCGCATGCGCCACCCGACCTGATGCAACGGGACTGGGAGCGGCTGGAGCTGGAGCAACTTCATGTGGTCTGCGGTTGCGGCGGCGGCGAAGCCATCCGTGCGCACATGCCCGAGGTGCTCCAGCGTAGTGCGCAATTGGTGCTGGACGCCGATGGCTTGAACGCCGTGGCAGATGATCCAGCACTTCAAAACTTGTTACGCCAAAGGGCAGAACTGAAACCCACCGTCATCACCCCTCACCCGCTGGAGGCGGCCAGGCTTTTGAAAACCAGTACCGCTCAGGTGCAAAGTAACCGACTTCAAGCCGCGAAAAATTTGGCCACCTTGTTTCACTGCACAGTGGTGCTCAAGGGTTCGGGCTCGGTGATCGCTGCACCGGGACACACCAGCCGCATCAACACCTCGGGCAATGGCAGGCTGGCCACTGGCGGCACAGGAGATGTCCTGGCCGGCCTGGTCGGCGCCCGCATGGCGCAAGGCTTGGGGCCATTCGAGGCCGCCTGCTGTGCGGTGGCGCAGCACGGTCAGCTGGCCAACGACTGGCCGGATGACTTGCCACTGACCGCCAGCGCTTTGGCGCAGCACCTGCGCTGAACTGAAGCCACGCCTCAGCGGCGCGGCTTGGTGTTGCGGGACCCTTTTTTCTTGGCAGCGGCCTTCTTCACCGAAGCTTTCAGGGCTTGAATCGGAGACCGGTTGCGCTCAGCATCGGCCAGACGCCGATCTTGAGCGCCACGCTTTTTGTCACGCCCGCCTTCTGTCGGTGCAGACAAGCCCTTGTCGCGCATGGCGCGTGGCACCAGATCGTCACCCGGGTGCACCAAGCGGAAATCAATTTTCCGGCCATCCAAATCCACGCGACTGACCTGCACCTGCACCCGAGTGCCAATGGCATATCGAATGCCGGTGCGTTCACCACGCAACTCTTGGCGCAACTCGTCAAAGCGGTAGTACTCGCCACCCAATTCGGTGATGTGCACCAGGCCCTCTACGTACAAAGCATCCAAAGTCACGAAGATGCCGAAGCTGGTGGCCGCAGACACCACACCGCCGTATTCCTCGCCCAAGTGCTCGCGCATGTATTTACACTTGAGCCAGGCTTCGACGTCGCGGCTGGCTTCATCGGCGCGACGTTCGTTGGCGCTGCAGTGCAGGCCAGCAGCCTCCCAGGCGCGTTGGTCGGCTGCCGACATGCGAACCCGTGGCGCAGACGACTCGGGCGCATCGCCCTTGGCAGCGCGGCTTTTCTCCAACCGTTTGCTCAGCTTGGCATGCGCCTCGCCCGGCACAGGCAAGCTGGGCAGCGTGTATTTGCGGCCCAGCAAAATCGCCTTGATGACCCGGTGCACCAGCAAATCCGGGTAACGCCGAATCGGGCTGGTGAAGTGGGTGTAAGCCTCATAGGCCAGGCCAAAGTGCCCGCTGTTTACGGGTGTATAGATGGCCTGCTGCATGGAGCGCAACAACATGGTGTGAATCTGTTGCGCATCAGGACGGTCCTTGGTCGCTTGCGCGATCTTCTGGAACTCGCTGGTGTGCGGGTCGTCGCTGATGCTTATCCCCAAGCCCAAGGCCTTGAGGTAATTGCGAAGGATGTCTTTTTTCTCGGCTGTGGGGCCTTCGTGCACGCGGAACAAGCCCGGATTTTTACTTTGCAAAATAAAATCTGCGCTACAGACATTGGCTGCAAGCATGGCCTCTTCAATTAACTTGTGCGCGTCATTACGAACACGTGGAACAATTTTTTCAATGCGTCCACTGTCGTCACAGACGATTTGCGTTTCAGTCGTTTCAAAATCGATCGCACCTCTGGATTTACGCGCTTGCAACAAAGCACCATAGACATCGTGCAGATTAATCAAATCATTGATGCGGTCTTTTCTGCGGGAGGCCTCCGGGCCACGCGTATTCGCCAAGATAGCGGCCACCTCGGTGTACGTGAACCGAGCATGGCTAAACATCACAGCCGGGTAAAACTGGTAAGCATGCACTTCACCCGTTGTGGTGATCAACATATCGCACACCATGCATAAGCGCTCGACATCAGGGTTGAGCGAACACAGGCCGTTGGATAGTTTCTCAGGCAGCATCGGAATCACACGCCGCGGGAAATAAACGCTGGTGGCACGGTCGTATGCATCGATATCTATTGCATTGCCAGTCTCCACATAGTGGCTCACATCTGCAATAGCAACCAATAAACGCCAGCCTTTAGAGCGACCTACTTTGACGGGTTCGCAATACACGGCGTCGTCAAAATCGCGCGCATCCTCACCATCAATGGTGACTAGCGGAACATCGGTTAAGTCAACGCGGTTTTTTTTGTCTTGGGGTCTAACTTTGTCAGGCAAACCGCGCGCAAGCGCTAAACAAGCTTCAGAGAACTCATGCGGCACGCCATATTTGCGCACTGCAATTTCGATTTCCATACCCGGGTCATCGACCTCGCCCAACACTTCTTTGATACGCCCAACCGGCTGGCCGTACAAACTAGGCGGCTCTGTCAATTCAACCACCACTACTTGGCCGACTATTGCACGTGCTGTTGCACCTTTGGGGATCAATACATCTTGACCATAACGCTTGTCTTCAGGTGCAACTAACCAAACACCGCTTTCTTGTAAAAGTCTGCCAATGATGGGTTGCGTAGAGCGTTCCAAAATTTCGACCACGCGGCCTTCAGAACGTCCTTTGCGATCGAATCGCACCACACGCGCCTTGACTCGGTCGCGATGTAAGACAGCACGCATCTCGTTCGGTGGTAAATAAATATCGGGCAAGCCGTCATCACGTTGCACAAAGCCATGTCCATCGCGATGACCCGAAACAGTGCCTTCAAACTCTTCCAGTAAACCACTGGTTGGTGAGGTATGTTTGATAGAATCCCTTTCTTTCCTGAAAGCCCAGGTGGCGGAATTGG
>CAJBLW010000600.1 GCA_903953985.1 uncultured Burkholderiales bacterium | reverse complement strand
CGGTGTTTGAGCACCTGACCCAGGTGCTGACCGCCGAACAATTGAGTGCCGAGCCGCTGGCTCTGCGCCTGTTGGCCCGGGCCGCGCGCGGCTCCATGCGAGATGCGCTGAGCCTGACCGATCAAGCGATTGCCTTTGGCAATGGCTTGGTGCAAGAAGCAGGCGTTCGCCAAATGCTGGGCAGCGTGGACCGCAGCCACGTTTTGCACATGATCCGCGCCCTGACCGAAGGCGATGGCGCGGCGGTGGTAGAACAAGTCAACGCCCTGCGCCTGCAAGGTGTGTCGGCCGCTGCCACCCTCGAAGACATGGCCATGCTGCTGCAGCGCATGGCGGTGATGCAAATGGTGCCCGGCATGGCACAAGACGGTGAAGACCCTGACACGCAAGGCTTGGCCGAACTGGCCATTGCCATGCCCGCTGAAGAAACCCAATTGCTCTACAGCCTGTGCCTGCACGGGCGAAACGAGCTGGGCCTGGCGCCTGACGAGTACTCGGCCCTGACCATGGTGCTGCTGCGCCTGCTGGCCTTCAAGCCCCACGCGGGATCGGCGGAAAAAAAAAGCCCGCTGACCAGCCCTCGGGCCACCCCTGAGCCCGCCAGATCTACCGCGGCAGTCGCTGCCGACTCGCAGCCCAAGCCAGCCCCGCAAGCCACCCCGCCCAGCGAGGTCACGCCACCCATGGCTGCACCCATGGCTGCACCGATTGCTGCTCCAATGGCTTCATCCATCCCTGCTCCCATGGCCAGGCCTGTGCCGTCAGCGCCGCCCGCCGATCCTGTCATCGGCCATGCACAAGCCGAGCCGACCCTGCCCGAGCCCCCACCATGGGAGGACTGGCCCGATACCACCGACTACGCCGATGTCCAGCCCATCCCCACGCATGTAGAACACGCTGCTGTGCCTGAGCTTCGTCAAGCAGCGCCCGCTTTGCGCGTTTTGCCGGTGCGCGAGGCCCCGTCTGGACGCGCCGATGTGCCCACGCTGTCCGCACCGCCGGCTGTGCAGGCCACGCCCGAGGGCGATGTCTGGCTGGAGGTGGTGCAAGGCCTGATGGCGCAAGAAGCCATCACGGCCTTGGTGCGCGAGTTGGCCCTGCAGTCGCAGCTGTTGGCCCGCGATGCTGACCACTGGCAACTGCGCGTGGAGCGAGAGACGCTCAACCACCCGGCCAGCCGCGAGCGTTTGCAAGCTGCTTTGCTGGCTGCCGGCCATGGCGATGTCAAACTGGGCATCGAAGTGGGCCCCGTGACCGACAGCCCCGCCCGGCGTTTGGCAGTGAAGGCCGCCGAAAAGATGGTCGCCGCACAAAAGCTGATCCAAAACGACCCCCTGGTGCAAGCCATGGTGCGCGACTTCGGGGCCAAAATCGTGCCCGGCAGCATTCAGATCATCTGATTTTTCACCTCCCCCATACCCACTCTGATTGAAAGAAACCTTATGTTCAACAAAGGACAACTCGCTGGCTTGATGAAACAAGCCCAGGCCATGCAAGACAACCTGAAAAAAGCCCAGGACGAACTCGCCTTCGTCGAGGTCGAAGGCCAAGCCGGCTCCGGCATGGTCAAGGTGTTGATGACCTGCAAACACAGCGTGCGCCGCATCACCATCGATCCCAGCTTGCTGGCCGACGATAAGGACATGCTGGAAGACCTGGTGGCCGCCGCCTTCAATGACGCCGTGCGCATGGCCGAGGAAGTCTCCCAGCAAAAAATGGGCAAGCTCACCGCCGGTTTGCCACCGGGCATGAAACTGCCTTTCTGAGCGCCTGAACATGGCCGACACCCACGCCCTTGCCACATTGGTGCAGGCCCTCAAGGGCTTGCCGGGGGTGGGCATCAAGTCGGCCCAGCGCATGGCTTTTCAGCTGTTGCAAAAAGATCGGGCCACGGCGCGCCAATTGGCCGCTGCCCTTGACAACGCGGTGGAAAAAATCCGCCATTGTGCGTGTTGCCACACGTTCACCGAAGCCGAGTTGTGCGACACCTGTCTGGACAATGCCCGAGACCGCACGCAGCTGTGCGTGATCGAAACCCCTGCCGATCAGTCGGCCATCGAGCGCACAGGCACCTACCGGGGTTTGTACTTTGTGCTCATGGGCAAACTCAGTCCGCTGGACGGCATCGGCCCGCACGACATCGGCCTGGCCAAGCTGAAAGAACGGGTGGGCGATGGGGTGTTGACCGAGGTGATCTTGGCGACGAATTTCACCGCCGAGGGCGAGGCCACCGCCCATGTGATTTCTGAAATGATTCGCCAGCAAGGTCTGAAGGTCACGCGACTGGCCCGCGGTGTCCCTGCAGGCAGCGAGCTGGAATACGTGGACTTGGGCACCATCGCCCACGCCTTGGTTGACCGGCGCTGACCTTATCAGTTGGCCCCTTAGGGTGTCGGCGCTGAACAGCCCCTAGGCTGCAAGTTGGCGGATTTTCGGCTTGTCAATGACCTGCAATCCATTACGTAAAAACCCGATCGGGATCAATCCCGATGCGCGATGTGCTGCGCCTGATTAAGCTGGTCATGTGTCCATTTTTCTTCAGGAGTGATGCGGGTGAATTCAGCCCACGCCCTTCGCCGTTCGCTGTTACTGGCTGCCGTTGGCTCGCTGGCCTCAGCGCAAGCACCCACTGCCCTGTCGTCTGAGGCCAGTCGCGCTTTGCCACGCGTGCGCTTGGCCCTGGCCGCCAGCTACAGCCTGTACCACTTGCCTCTGACGCTGGCTGAGCGGCTGGGATTTTTTCGGCAGGCGGGTGTCCAGCTGGAGTGGCTGCCACAGGAGTCGGGCGCCAAGGCTTTGAGCATGGCCCTGTCGGGCCAGGCCGATGTGGTGGCTGGGGCTTACGAGCACCTGTTTGCCCTGCACCTCAAGGGGCTCAATTACCAAAGTTTTGTGCAAATGAGCCGCACGCCACAAGTCAGCCTGGGCGGCAGTACGCGTGGCGGTATGGCCTGGCGCTCAGGCGCAGACATTCGGGGCGCGCGTTTGGGCATTTCGGCTTTGTATTCAACCACCTACTGGACGGCTTGCCAGTGGCTATCGCGTCAAGGATTGACGGCCGAGGATGTGGTGTTTGTTCCAGTGGGTTCGTCACATGGGGTGATGGAGGTGCTGCGCAGCGGCAGCATCGATGCCCTTTGCAATCCGGACCCGGTCATGTACTGGTTGGAGCAAAAAAACGATATCCGAATTTTGGGTGATGCCCGAACCCTTCAAGGCACTCGCCACTTGATGGGAGGCCCAGTGCCGGGGGCTAGCCTGTTCGCGCATGACGCTTTTTTCCAACTGCACCCTGATCGGGCGCAGGCCCTGAGCGATGGTCTGGTGCAGGCCCTGAAGTGGCTGCAGACAGCCGGCTTGACAGACATATTGCGAGCCGTTCCTGCGGGTCATTGGATGGGCGACCGGGCAATTTACCTTGGCGCGTTTGAGAAACTTCGTGAGTCTTATGCAGTGGACGGCCTCGTGCGCAGCGAAGATGTGACGCATGCCTGGCGTGTGCATGCCAAGTTGCTCGGCACTTACGGGCCCAGACAGCTGGTGCCTGAGCGCACATTCACCAACGTTTTTGCGCAAAAGTCCAAAAGCCGTCGGTTGGCGTGATCTGATGCGTCATGGACGGAACGCCCAACCGCCCCAAGGTGTTGGGCAAAAGATGTTCTGTTCAGCGTTTGGGTGCAGCTTTGGCTGCAGGCTTGTCAGAACGCGCAGCGGTTTTGGCAGGTGCCTTACTGCGCTGAGGCGCTGACTTTCGGGAGGCCTTGGCCGGCACATAAATGCTCAGAATTTGTCCGTTGGACAGCGTGGCATTGGGTTTGAGCCGGTTCCAGTCCGCCACGCTGGCGGCACTCACGCCGTGTCGTGATGCCAGACGCATGAGCGTATCGCCTTGGTGGGCCTTGACCGTGATCTTGCGCAACACCAACTCGGGGGCCAGCAGCAGTTGGCCGTTGTCGGCCAGGTGCTCAGTCACATCATTGTCCAGCTTGCCTTGGCGTGGCACCAGCAGGGTGGATCCGGCCTTGACCAGCATGCGAGCCGGAATGCCGTTGACGCTGCGCAGCTGCTCTGCCGACATGCCTACTTGCTTGGCCACTTCTTCTGCCGGCATGGTACGAGGTGCCTGCCATGCTGTCCAACTGGACAGGCGGCGTTCTGAATGCGCTTGCAAGTTGGTTTGAAATACCGTGGCGTTGTCCCAGGGAAGCAGGATGTGCGGCGTGCCTGCCGCCAAAATCACGGGGCGGTTCATCGCTGGGTTCAACGCCTTGAAGTCTTCCAGGCTCACGTTGGCCAGTTTGGCGGCTATGGCCACGTCGATGTCCCGTTCGATGGCCACGCTTTTGAAGTAAGGGTGGTTCTGGATCAGTGGCAACTCGGTTTTGAAGGCTTCGGGTTGGGCCACGATGTTTTTGACCGCTTGCAGTTTGGGCACGTAGTAGCGCGTTTCGTCTGGCATGCGCAGGTCGCTGTAGGTCAGTGGCAAGCCTTGCGCCTTGTTGCGCGCCAGCGCACGGCCCACGCTGCCTTCGCCCCAGTTGTAGGCGGCCAAGGCCAAGTGCCAGTCGCCGAACATGATGTACAGCTTTTGCAGGTAATCGAGTGCCGCACGGGTGGACTCCAGCACATCGCGGCGCTCGTCCCTGAAGAGGTTTTGTTTCAGGTCGAAATATTTGCCTGTAGCCGGCATGAATTGCCACATGCCCGCAGCCTTGGCGCTGGACACGGCTTGAGGGTTGAAGGCCGACTCGATGAAGGGCAGCAAGGCCAGCTCGGTGGGCATCTTGCGCCGCTCCAGTTCCTCAACGATGTGAAACAGGTAAGGCCGCGAGCGCTCGGTCATGCGCAGCATGTAGTCGGGCCGACTGGCATACCACTGCTCGCGGTTACGGACCAGGGGGTTGTCCAAGTCGGGCATGGCGAAGCCCCGGCGGATGCGCTCCCAGATGTCGATTTGCTCTTGCAGGCCGAGAATGGCATGGGGCTTGAGGGCCACCGGCCGCTCCTCG
>CAJBLW010000599.1 GCA_903953985.1 uncultured Burkholderiales bacterium | reverse complement strand
GTTGCGTGCCACCTGCATGGTGATGGTGGAAGCGCCTTGGCTTTTTAAACGCCCGATGTTGGCGATACCCGCACGCAAAATGCCCAGGTAGTCCACGCCGCCATGGTCGTAAAAGCGGTTGTCCTCAATGGAAAGCACCGCGTCTTTCATGATTTTTGGGATGTCCTGGATTGGCGTGAGGTTGCGGCGCTCTTCGCCAAATTCACCCATCAACTGACCATCGGCGGTGAACACGCGCAGGGGCAGTTTGGGCTTGTAGTTGGCCAGGTCTGAGATGTCTGGCAAGTTGGGATAGGCCGTCACCATGGCTACGCCCACCACCATCAGCAAACAAAACAAGCCTGCTGCAAGCAAGCCCATGGCCCACAAGGCCAACTTGACCAGCCAGCCCCAAGCGCTTGGGCCGAGGGGATTGGTTTTTGAGGCTCTTTGGGAGGTGTCCGGTGCAGTGTCTTTATGAGGCATAGAGCTTGGGGTGGGTGCGGCCAGCGGATTACCAGACGCCTTGCATTATAAAAATCCTGCGCGCCCGCACAGTGTCACTTATAAAAAAATGAATACTTTTAATATAAAAATTGATTGTTGTTCCAGCAAAATCATGTTACAAAACTTGTCAACTCAAGCCATCTTTGGCTTGGACAGGGAGGATCATGCCATCTTGGGCTCGGTTTTGGCAGCAACTGGCCAGTCGTCGCGTCCGGCGGGCCTGGGGCTTGGCCTCGGATGGGCAGGACTGGGCCTTGATGGGCTTGTCATTCCACAAAGTGTTGGGTATTCGGGTGCAAGCGATGGAAAAAATCATATCCACGGGCTTGGACCCTGCTGCTTTTGGATTCAGCGACGGATTAAGTCGGGTGGGTGTCCGGGCGCGTCAACAGATTTCCGTGGCCTTGGCTGCAGACAAGGTGATGGCCGGGATCCTGGAGTTGCCTGCAGAATTGCCAAGCGATCACTGGGTCAGCGAGGTGCAACTGGAAGTGGCGCAGGTGCTGGGCTTGGCGCCAGATGAGGTGAATTTTGATTTTAAAGCCGACCCACAGGGCGAGGGCTTGCTGACCCGCTTGCATTGGGCAGGTTGCGATCAGGTGCACATTTTGGCGCTCAGGGACGCGGTGCGCACGGCCGGTTGGCAGCTTGACAGCGTAGAGCCTGCTTGGAACGCAGCCCATCGGGCAGTGTGCCACCTGAAAGGGGGGCTTGACAGTTTGCTCACGCAAGCCCCACAAGACTGGCAATTTGACTTGTCGTTGGATGAGTACCTGGGTCAATGGCAAGGGTTCGGTGGGGCTCATGCGGAGTCTGACTTGTTGTTGAGACAGGCTCTGCAATCGGCCGCCGGGCCGCGCCTGGTGGCCTCGGGTCTGGCGCTCAAAGCCTGGCTGAGATGATGGCCTTCAACCTTTTGCAACACCCTGCTTTGGCGAGCCAACGCCGAAGACTTCACCGCAGATGGACCTCCTTGGCCGGTTTGGCGGTAGGGAGCCTGACGGCTTTATTGTGGATGGCAGGGGTACAGGAACAACGGCTGCATCTTGAGCAAGAACGTGCCTTGCTGCAGTCCCGTTTGAAGCAGGTGCAAACCCAGTTGGCGACAGACAAGGCCCAGCATGCAAAGCTCACCACATGGCAGCAGCAAGCCGCACATGTTCAAGCGCTGAAGGTGGAGCTCCAGGCCTGGGAGGACTTGCATCAGGCCTTGCTGCGGGAAGCAGGCCCGGACTCGGTAAAGTTGTTGCGCTTTCAGCTCGATTCACAAACCCTGGAACTGCACGGCCAGGCGACTGATTTGCTGCGAATGGCGCAGGCACAAGCGCGCTTGTCTGCGCCACTGCCTGACCCTGCGCGGGACAAAGCCTGGACGCTGGTCAGCCTGCTGAATGCGGAGGGTGCTGATAACGCCGCCCCGCGGGCGACGCACGAGTTTGTCTGGCAGACCCATTGGCCGCAGTTGGGGGCGGGCCGCGTTGCCTCAGCTCCTGGCATAGATCGGCTAAAGGCCGAGCCCGCCAAGGAGCGGCCATGATGCGACCCCGAGCATTGACCTGGCGTGCCTTGGCCCCTGCTTGGCGACTGGGTTGGCCCAGGCTTTGGCGCGATCGGTGGCGCTGGCTGGCACGCCGCTGGGCATTTGCACTGGTCGGATTTGGGTTGGGTTTGCTTGGGGTAGGCAGCGTGCAACTTCAGGCCTTGGAGGCTTTGTGGGAAAGTGAGGCTCAGGTACAAGACCTGCGGGCGCAACTTCTGGCGCAGCAAAAGCAGGCCAGCAATGGGCCAGGTGCCAACACGAATTTGAATGCTCCAACGGGTCCGCCACAGGTCATGGCTAGGTGGCCAGTCCAAGGCACGCAGTCTGCAGTTTGGCCACAACTGGAGCGTTTTTTCGCGCAACATGGTGTGCGTTTGTTGTCGTTACGACCTGAGCCCGCCAGCCCCATGGGCGCTTGGCCCAGCCAGGCCGTGGCGTTACGGTTGCAGGCCCGCTTTGACGATTGGGTGGCCGTATGGGCAGCAATGAATACGCACGGCCCAATCTGGGCCATTGAGCGATTGCGCATCACCCCCCAGGGTGGCGGGGTGGCCATCGAAGCCGTGTTGCGCCTGTGGCTATCTTCAGCGGCAACGAGCACACCGGGTGGGGGTGAAGCACTTGCGCTTGGTGAGTTGTTTCCCGGTCCTGCCCTTGTTGGATTGCGATCCAGGGCCGGTGGCCCTGTCTTTGTGACGACGCCTTTACCTGTCGTGGTCTCTTCAGTGGCAGCCCCGAACTTCAAGGAAGAGGACCTGCTGTCCAAGCAAACTGAGGCTGGCGTGCCGTCGCGGACTACGCCGCAAGAGAGCCGGGCTTCGGTTCTGCAAACAGAGTTGCTTTCGCCAGATCCTACCGATTGGCCCTTGGAACAAGTTCGGCTGGCGGGCATTTGGCAGCATGC
>CAJBLW010000598.1 GCA_903953985.1 uncultured Burkholderiales bacterium | reverse complement strand
TTCATCATCGAAAAGCTTGCGGACCATGATGTAACCATCCTGATCGTACTGGGCACGCTGATTTGGTGTAAGGATAGAACCTGGCATGGTGTCTCCATGAGTTTTGTAAATTCAACCACTCGCGTTCATCTGACCGCGCCCATTATTGCTCAAAAAATAAGCAGGCTGGTCAATTGGGAGGACTCAAAACGGACAGTGGGGTTCACTTTGACCTGGGTGGCAACCATCGGTTTGCCCATCCGGATTTGACTATGGGTGTTAAAAATCAGGGACAAACAGATCCGTCTGATAATGTTGAAACTAAACCACTGCGGCAGGAGAGTTCGATGTCGATCAAGCGAATTATTGATGTGACTGAAAAGTGTTTTCTGGTCATCATCGCCCTTTTTACGGTGGGCGCCATGGCTCAAGAAGTCATGATGCTGATCGAGCAGCGCAGCGTTGCGCTGAAGGACTTGCTGCTGATGTTCATTTACGCGGAAGTGTTGGGCATGCTTGGAGCGTTCTACAGCAGTCACCGAATTCCAATCACCATACCTTTGATCATTGCCATGACGGCTTTGAGTCGTCTGATCATTCTTCAGGGCAAGGACGGAGACCCTTCCATACTTTTGTATGAAAGTGGCGCTATTTTGCTGATTGCGGTGGCTTGTTGGGTGATTAGCCATTTGAATGACCGCGATTAACTGCAAACTCTGTGGACGAGTGGAGCAACGCCTGCAAAAATTCCAAGCGTATGCGAAAATTAATTTCATCCGCAACAGATTTTTCCAACAGGCATCCCCATGACCAGCGTAAAAACATGCTTAGCGCAAAAGCCGCAACCCGTCGTCGTCATCAGCGTCAGGCCCGATGAAAAAGTGGTCGTTGCCCTGCAACTCATGCGGGACAACCGCGTGCGGGCGATCTTGGTCATGAACGACGACAAGTTGGTCGGCATACTCACGCAGGGCGACTGCGCCATCAAGGTGCTGTTACCAGGCCTGGATGCCAAGCAAGTGCAGGTCAGGGAAGTCATGACGGTCGACCCGGTCTCGGTCAAGCTTCACGACCCCATCGAGGCATGCACAGGCTTGATGGCCTCTCGCAACTTTCGCCATCTGCCCGTCGTGGAAGCCGGGCGGGTTGTCGGCGTGATTTCGATCGGTGATGTCGTCAAGGACAGCATTCGCCAAATGGGTCAGCAAATCGGTTTTTTAGAGACTTACATCAAGGGACACAGCGTCGAGATTTCTTGACAAAATCACATCACGCCAGCCAACCCAGGCGCTGAAGTGTCCAAAAAGTGCCCAAAACTACGATAGTCACCGAACCGCAGATGACCACCATCCAACGGTAAAACGCGGTGTGGCGCAGCAACCATGCCATGGGGAGAAAAACACCCACGATGGCCAATTGACCCAGTTCCACCCCCACGTTGAAGCCCCCCAGCGCGGCCAACAAAGCGCTGGCGGGCAAGCCCAGATCAAGCAACACGCTTGCAAAGCCGAAGCCATGCACAAGACCAAAGACAAAAGCCAGCCGCCAGCGCTTGAGTGCACTGAAACCCAGCAAGTTGTTCAACGCGGCCAACACCACTGACAAGGCGATGGCGGGCTCCACCAGATCGGCTGGCGGGGTAAGCCAGCCGGTAATGGTCAGGCCCAGCGTGATGGAGTGCGCCAGTGTGAATGCGGTGACAACGGCCAGCACATCGCGCAACACGGGTCGGGCCTGCGTGGCCGCACGCCAGTCCATGACGCGTTGGCGCGAGGACTGCAGCGGGGCCAGAACCAAAAGGCTCAGAAGAAAGACGATGTGGTCGATACCGATCCAGATGTGCCAGACCCCCTCCATCACATACCGCCCAAATACGCGCAAAGGACGGCTGTCGCGGGCACTGATCTGGGCCTCTGACCTGTCTGGGCTGAGCAGCGCACTGCTTTGGTAGTCTGGGAAATCCACCCGAAGCAGGCCTCGATGAAAATTGTCCTGCGCAAAGATCAGGTCATATTGGAGCTTCATGCTGGTTCGGTCTGCCGAGCCCAAAGCTGCAGGACACAGGGGCGTCCATAAAGCGCTCAAATACAGGCCGTCGGCATGTTGACTGGCTTTCAAATCGGCCTCGCCCAAGGGGCAGCTTTGGCCTGCGGCGCTCAGCGCTATGCCCTGCAACAGCCAGGCGTTCAACTCCGCAAGGCGGGACTGGGTCTCGCCCCAGGTGACTTGGCCATCACGGTTGCCGTCCAGATCAAAGATCAAGTCAAGGTCACGCAAATGGATGTCCGCGCGCAACGACAGTTGCTCAGAAGGCATGCTGAGCGTGAGGTAGCTGTTGCTGCTGGAGTGGGCCCACAAGTTGCCTGTGAACAACAGGCTCCAAAACACCATGCAAGCCAGGGCCGCATGGCGCAGTGATGGTAGATCGCCGGGGTATGGCCAGCGCGCGCTCATGAACGCGGTCCCGTCCAACCCGGGTGTGCTTTGAGTTGCCGGACGAGCGGCCCCAATTGCGGGTCGGTGTACCCCGTTTTTTCTGCCCAGATCACCACGGGCTCTGCAGCCCGGGGCTGTGCAAGCGCCAGCGCAGCATGCACAAACAGGAGTGCATCAGGGGGTTCTTTTTGCAGCTGCCAGTTTTCAATGGAAAGGGCCAGGCCCGCTGCCATGTCTTGACCATAGGCGATCTGGTAAATC
>CAJBLW010000597.1 GCA_903953985.1 uncultured Burkholderiales bacterium | reverse complement strand
TGCGGGGCCAGTTTGGGGGCTTGGGCCACGATGGTGCTGTCCACATTCACCAATTCCCAGCCTTGCGCCCGCACCCGACGCATGGCTTCATGCAGCAGCACAGACGAATCGGCTCCCCTGAACTGCGCATCCGTGTCTGGAAAATGGCGGCCAATGTCCCCCAAACCAGCAGCACCCAGCACCGCATCGGTGATGGCATGCAGCAGCACATCGGCGTCTGAGTGGCCCAACAGGCCAGAGCTGTGCGCGATCTCCACCCCGCCCAAAATCAGCTTGCGCCCAGGCACCAGGGCGTGCACGTCCCAGCCCTCGCCAATGCGGATGTTCATGTTCTGCCTTTCAAAACCGCCTCGGCAAACGCGAAGTCGGCCGGATAAGTGACTTTCAAATTTTGGGCCGAGCCGGGCACAAGGCGTGGCGAGTGGCCCTGGCGCTCCATGGCACTGGACTCGTCGGTGATGCCTTCAAAGCCTTGGATGGCAGCCTCTGACAAAGCGGTATGCAAAGCCCCGATGCGAAACATTTGAGGGGTTTGGGCCAGCCATTTGTCTTCGCGCGGCAAGGTGCTGGCCACGCGGGCGGTCCGGCCGTCCAAGGTGTGCGACTTCAAGGTGTCGGGAAGTGGCAAAGCCAACAGGCCGCCCACCGTGTCATCCTGGCAGGCCGCGATCAAAGCCGACACCGCTTCGGGTGTGATCAGACAACGCGCCGCGTCGTGCACCAGCACCCAATCACTCGCGGACACGCCCGCCTGCAACATGGCCGACAGGCCATTGAACACGCTCTCGGCGCGGGTCGCGCCGCCACAGGGCGCGCGCCTGAAATGTTCGGGCCAGCCCGATGTGGGCCACGCGAATTCATCGCCCGCTGACACCACCAACCAGCCACTGGCCAGTTGTGGCACCTGCGCCAGGGCCTGCACGGTGTGCATGACCATGGGTTGGCCTGCCACCAATTGGTATTGCTTGGGTTGTACCGTGCCCGCGCGACTGCCGGTGCCGGCGCAGGGCACCAGGGCATGAAAACGGGGTATGTCTGGGGTGATCGGCATGGGGTTGAATTGTAGGTCGGCGACCAGACAGCCCTAAGACTCTAAAATCAGGTCAATTCGATCATTTCCTCACCCCCCTCCTTCTTGGCGGGGGGTGTTTTGCTTTTTTCATCGTCTTTGCTCATCTCCACCATGCAACTGCCCAGCCTGATCACCGGCAAACGTTTCACCCTGCCCCGCCCCGTGGGATCGGCGGATGCCGTGCTGCTGGCTCAACTCGCCGAGCGCGAGAAAAAATCGGGCAAGCTCACCGCCATCGTTACCGCCGACGCGGCCGATGCCCAGCGGCTGATGGACGAGCTGGTGTTTTTTGCGCCCGGCCTGAGTTGTGTGATGTTCCCGGACTGGGAAACCCTGCCCTACGACACGTTTTCGCCGCATCAAGACCTGATCAGCGAGCGACTGGCCACTCTGTGGCGCATCAAGCAGCGCAACCACCCCGAAAGCGCTGACGTGGTGCTGGTGCCCGCCACCACAGCGCTTTACCGGCTGGCACCTCCGTCCTTTTTGGCAGGCTACACGTTTGAATTCAAGGTCAAACAAAAGCTCGACGAAGCCCAGCTCAAGGCTCAGCTCACGCTGGCGGGCTACTCACACGTCAGCCAGGTGGTCAGCCCCGGCGAATACGCGGTGCGCGGTGGCTTGATTGATTTGTTCCCCATGGGCTCGCTGGTGCCGTATCGGGTGGATTTGTTCGATGACGAGATCGACTCCATCCGCACCTTTGACCCCGACAGCCAGCGTAGCCTCTACCCCGTACCCGAAGTGCGCCTGCTGCCCGGGCGTGAGTTCCCAATGGACGAAGCGGCCCGTGCGCGCTTTCGCAGCCGCTGGCGCGAGTTGCTGGAAGGCGACC
>CAJBLW010000596.1 GCA_903953985.1 uncultured Burkholderiales bacterium | reverse complement strand
GCTTGAAGACCTGTTCACCACCCTCAACCAGGGCAAAGCCCGTCACGCGTTTCCGTTTGATCCGGCGCAATGCATGGCCCCGCTGCCCCGCGCCTACCAGTGGGCTGATGGCTCCGCCTACATCAACCATGTGGAACTGGTCCGTGCGGCGCGCAACTCCGAAGTGCCCGCCAGTTTTTACACCGACCCGCTGATGTACCAAGGTGGTAGCGACGATCTTATGGGCCCTTGCGATCCGGTGGTCTGCGCCAGCGAAGCATTTGGCATCGACTTTGAAGCTGAAATTGTCGTGATCACTGGCGATGTGCCCATGCAAACCAGTCCCGACGATGCCATCGAGGGCGTGCGCCTGATCATGCTGGCCAACGACGTGAGCCTGCGCAACCTGATCCCGAATGAACTGGCCAAGGGTTTTGGTTTCTTCCAGAGCAAGCCCGCTACCGCCTTCAGCCCCGTGGCCGTGACGCCCGACGAGCTGGGCGAGGCCTGGCAAGGCGGCCGAGTGCATCTGACGCTGCAGTCCACCTGGAACGGCCGCAAAGTCGGCATGTGCGAAGCCGGCCCCGAGATGACCTTCCACTTCGGCCAGCTGATCGCCCACATTTGTAAAACCCGCAACGTGCGTGCAGGCTCCATTGTGGGCAGCGGCACCGTGAGCAACAAAAGCGTGGAAGTCAATGGCCAATCCGAGTGGCCCAAAGGCTACAGCTGCATCGCTGAAAAGCGCGCCATTGAAACCATCCTGGACGGCAAGCCCAGCACCGAATTCATGAAGTACGGCGACACCATCCGTATTGAGATGAAGGGCTTGAACGGTGAGAGCTTGTTTGGGGCGATTGAGCAGGAAATCGTGCCGTTGGCTAACTGAACCAAGGGTTCAAAAGCGCCACGCCGGTCGCTTCAAAATCCGACACATTGCGTGTCACCACGGTGAACCTGTGCTCAAGGGCTGTGGCCGCAATCATCGCGTCCCGGTCTGAGCGCGGGTTGGGGATGTGCAGAGCCGCACACACGGGTGCGGTGTTTTCCGCAAAGGGCAGGATGCGACCCGCAAAAGCGGCGCGAACTCCAGTCAGCCAATAGTGCAAAGCGCTGCCTTGTGAAGGCGTTTTGCGCTCCAGCGCCTGAACGCCCAACTCCAGCTCAAGCAGTGTGATGGCTGACAAAAAAAGCTGGTTGCTGGGCTGCCCAGCGGCCCATTGGCGCACCGCCATGGAAGGGTTGGGCTTGCCTTGGCGCAGCTCGGAAATGACGTTGGTGTCCAGAACGAACATGGATCGCCTTCAGTCCAGGGTCGCGGCCTGAATCTGAATCCCCAGTTTGGGCGGATCGAAATCGAAGCCTTCACCGCCCGGAATGCTGTCCATCACCTCCAGCAGAGACGGTGCTGCCTTTCCGGCCATGCGGTAGTAGTCGTCGATTTTGAGCAATGCAAACGCGGGGCGACCCCGGTCAGTGATGAACACGGGACCATCCACGGCAGCGCGTTTGGCGGCCGATACGTCTCGTGTGAAGTCGCGGCTTGAAAACGTGTGAATGCTCATGTATGACGCCCTTTGGTGTTAATGTTTGTATGTTACGACAATGAGGGGCTTTGTCAATGTCGTCGTACCCACTCAGTGGATTAGGCGGCTATACTTGTATAGCAAGCACTTGAAGGGAAGAAGCCATGCTCGCCATACGCCTGCCAGAAAACATCGAAACCCGCTTGGCTCAACTGGCCCAAGAGACCGGGCTGACCAAGACCGCGTTGGTGCGCGAAGCCATCCTCGAACACATCGACGACCTCGAAGACTATTTCCTCGCCGAGGCCCGCGCCCGTAAGAACCGCAACAGCATTTCGCTGGAGATCGG
>CAJBLW010000595.1 GCA_903953985.1 uncultured Burkholderiales bacterium | reverse complement strand
TCTGCGTGTTGGGGGCTTTTCAGGTCAGCGCCACGGGCGATCTGGCCAACTGGCACACGGGTGAGCCCGAAGCCATTCCGGCGGTAGGTGGGGCCATGGACCTGGCCATTGGGGCCAAACAAACCTGGGTGATGATGGACCGGCTGACCAAACAGGGCCAAAGCAAACTGGTGCAGGCTTGCAGCTATCCGCTGACGGGCATTGGCTGTGTCAAAAGGGTCTACACCGACTTGGCCACGCTGGCGTGCACGCCGCAAGGGCTGGTGGTCATTGACAAGGTCGAGGGCCTGGGGCTTGAGGAATTGTCGGCGTTGATTGGGTTGCCACTCAAGGCGGCCTGAAACCCAGCGTGCGGCGTATTCAAAGCCTGTAGTTCAAGGTTCAACAGGCGTCATCAGCAGGTCGTCGCTGGTGGTCACCCATTGGCCATCGCGGTACAGCAAGGGCAAGGCGTCTTCGTTGCAGCGGCCTGAGATGACTTCACCCACCATGAGGCAGTGCGTGCTTTCCTGCACCTGCCGAATCAAACGGCACTCCAGGCTCATGACCGCATCGCGCAGGCAAGGTGAACCCGAATCAAATGAGCCCCATTGCTGCTCGTCAAAGCGTTCATCGCCGAACACCTGGGCTTGACCGGCAAACAATTTGGCCAGCGCGATGTGTTCGACCGCCAGCGTGTTCACACTGAACACCTGGTTGTCGGCCATGTGCGCGTAGCTGAAGGCGTTGCGGTTGATGGCGCAGACCACCGTGGGCGGCTCCACGCCCAAAGACATGAAGGCCGAAACCGTCATGCCCGTGCGGTACGGCTTTTTGCCGGTGGCGATGATGTTCACTGCCGCAGGGTGCAAGCGCATCAACTGCTTGAAGGCTTGAGGGGTCATGCCGCAGCCGTTTCCAAGGGTGCGTCCACGTTGATGGCCGAACCCAAGCCCAGCGCCTGGTTGACACGGGGCATGACTTCGTTGGCCATCAGCTCCATGGAGCGGCGTCCCAACTGGGGATCGACCAAGTCCATGCCCGCGTAAACGATTTCGCCAAAGGGTCCAGCTTTTTCGCGCAAAGCCAAAATTTTGTCGGTCACTTCGTTGACGGTGCCGGTGATCACCAACTCGTCGAGCAGGCGGTCCAGCGTGACATGGCTGTCGTCTTCGTCCGTGTGCTTTTTGAAGATGACTTGACGCTTGGACATCATCATCTTGGTCAGCATCTGACGGTAGTAATAACGGTAAGGGCTGTTGGCGTCCGCGCGGCCATAGCGGTTGGCTGTTGCGGCATCGTCGCTCACGAAAATGGTGCGAGCCACGCGCCAGTCGGCAGGGTTGGCCACTTCATGGACGGAGGTTTTGCCTTCGCAGTAATTCTCCCAATGGCTGGGCAGCCAATGGTCCATCAAAAAGTTGGCCGACATGGGGTGAAAGTTGCGCTTGCCCATGGCAATCACGCCTTTGGAGTGGGGCGCTACCACCGTGCCGACAATTTCTGGCAGGGGACTTTGGAAAGGCTTCATCAAGTAGCCCCGACCGATCGCGGGGACAGAGGTGACCTGAGTGCTGACCTTGAAGCGGTTGTCCGGGAAATCGATGTTGTAAGGCGGCTCGCGCTCCCAAATGGCCAGGATCACATCGATGGCCTCAGCAAACATTTTGTTGCGGTCCTGGTCGAGGATGCCCAAGGCTTCGGCGTCCGATGCCAATGCCCCAGGGCTGATGCCGAAGATGAAGCGGCCCTTGGCCAGATGGTCAAACATGGCCGCCTGTGAGGCCAGCAGCGTGGGGTGCGAGTGCGACAAGTTGGAGGTGCCGCTGCCCAGTTTGATGGTCTTGGTTTCCGGGATCAAGGTGGCCAGGAATAACAGGCTGTTGGTCACGTTTTCGGCTTTGTCAGTGAGGTGCTCGCCCACAAACGCGTCGTAAAACCCCAGCTTGTCGGCCAGGATGATGGTCTGCCGGTCCTCATGCAAGGTCTCTGTGGTGTCCCGCTCGAAGGGATGCAGGGGCATGGTGAAGTAGCCTAGGCGCATGGCGGGTCCTGTCGTTGATTTTTGAAAAATGCAGATTCACTCAGGCTTGATGCCAGCGTCTTTGATGACCTGTGCCCAGCGGGTGACTTCGCTTTGAATGAAGCGAGGGTAATCGGCCTTGGATACCTTGGAAGGCTC
>CAJBLW010000594.1 GCA_903953985.1 uncultured Burkholderiales bacterium | reverse complement strand
CTCCAGCATGCGGTCAATCGCTTCGAGGTTGATGGACGCGTCTTCGCGGATGGCCGTGTGGGGGCAGCCGCCGGTTTCCACGCCCATGATGCGCTCGGCTGCGAGCGCGCCGCTCACGGTGAGCAAGCGCTGGTCTTCCTTGGTGTAAATGTCATTGGTGATGGCGATCAGGTCCCAGCGTTCGCGCATGTTTTTGCAGAGCATCTCGAGCAGGGTGGTTTTGCCGGACCCCACAGGCCCGCCAATGCCCACGCGCAGGGGGGGCAGTTTTTTCGTGCGGTGGGGACTGTGGTGCAGTGCAGACGAGGTGTTCATGAGCGGAAGATCCGGGAATATTGGGTTTCGTGGCGGGCCGACAAGATGGCCAACATGGGACTGAAGGCTTGCCTGTCCTCATCGTTCAGGTGCATAGCGGTGTGCACCGCCACAGGGATTTCTCGGGCCAAGCGCGCCAGCATGCGCTGCCCGGCGCTTTGGCCCAGGGGCACGGCCTTGAGGGCAGCTTGGGTCATGTTTTCGGACCAGCCAAAGGCGACCGCTTGCAGGGCTTGGTCCAGCGGCGCTTGCGCCAAAGACAAAGCCAGCGCCATGGCCAGCGGGTAAGTCGGGGGCAGTTGGGCGCAGCATTGCAACTGCGCGTCGCTGGCTTGCTGCAGGTTGCGCAGCCAGTCGAGCAAGGAGCGGCCCATTTGCTCGGCCTGCAAACGCATTTCGGCGGTTTCGCGGGTGGCCATCACCCAATCGTTCAGTGCTTGCAGGCGCTGAGTGTCCATGACTTGCCAAGCGGGTATGGCTTGCGCCATCACGGCCATGTCGCCACGCGACTGCGTCAGGTGCAGCTGGTCCACCACCCAATCGGTGGCGCTGGCTTCGTTGTGCACCAGGCCTTGCTCGATGGCGGCTTCCAGCCCTTCGGAATACGAGAAGCCGCCAATGGGCAGCGCAGGCGATGCGAGCCAGATCAGTTGCAGCAGGCCCGACGGCGCGGTTTCAGTGCTCATGTCCGCAACCGGGGCCGTGCACATGCGGTTCAGCAGGGGCTGCGCGGACGGGGATCGCGATGCGCTTGCCAGCTGGCGGCTTGGCTGCAGGTGCCGGATGTTCGTGTTGGCAGTCGGGACCATGGACGTGGGGCTCGGCGTGGGCTG
The DNA here is from genome assembly GCA_903953985.1 of uncultured Burkholderiales bacterium. Lineage (GTDB taxonomy): Bacteria > Pseudomonadota > Gammaproteobacteria > Burkholderiales > Burkholderiaceae_C > Limnohabitans_A. The sequence continues at coordinate 1,007 of CAJBLW010000594.1, read as the reverse complement.
CGTGCGAATGATCCGCATGGCCATGTTCATGACTGTGCCCATGCCCATGTGAAGACGCGCCGTGGTCGCCATAAGCCCCGTTTTCGGGCTCGAAGGGTTCTGACACTGCCACCACCGTCATGTGCATGGCCCGCAGCATATCGGCCAGTACATGGTCGGGTTCGATCTTCAGGTGGTCGGGTTGCAGTTCGATCGGCACATGGCGGTTGCCCAAGTGGTAGGCGGCGCGGGTCAGGTCAAAGGGCGAGCCGTGTTCTGTGCACGCTGTGATGCGCAGCACACTTTGCGGCGCAGCTTCGACACGGATCAGCGAGCCGTCTTCGGCCACCAGTACATCGCCGCCACGCACCACGGCCCCACGGGGCAAAAATACGCCCAGGCTGCGGCCTTGGCTGTCTGTGGCGTCAAAGCGGCTTTTTTGGCGAGTGTCCCAGTCGAGCGTGAGGGTGATGGCGCGTTGGATCAGCACACGGGCCAGACCACGGCCTTGGGGCATGAGTTTGGAGCAAATGAGCAGAGCGGACATGGGCGTTCAGAACAAAAAGTAGCGTTGGGTCATGGGCAGGCTGGTGGCGGGTTCGCACACCAGCAACTGCCCGTCGGCACGCACCGCATAGGTTTGTGCATCCACCTCCATGTGGGGCAGGTAGGCATTGTGGACCATGTGCTGCTTGCGCACGCCTCGGATGTTGTGCGCCACAGACAAAGGTTTTTGCAGGCCAAAACGCTCACCAATGCCCGCTTTCAATCCTGCATTCGAAACGAAAGTCAGCGCACTGCGCGTGAGCGCGCCGCCAAAGCTGCCAAACATGGGGCGGTAGTGCACCGGTTGGGGCGTGGGGATGGAGGCATTGGGGTCGCCCATGGCCGCCAGCGCGATGAAGCCGCCCTTGAGCACCAGCGATGGCTTGACGCCAAAGAAGGCCGGTTTCCAGATCACCAAGTCGGCCCATTTGCCCACTTCGATGCTGCCCACATCGTGGCTGATGCCGTGCGCAATCGCGGGG
>CAJBLW010000593.1 GCA_903953985.1 uncultured Burkholderiales bacterium | reverse complement strand
GCAGCGCGTCGGCGTTCAGCAAGGCGTGCAAACGGGGGCTGACCCGAAAGCCTTGCTCGGCCAGCGCGATGGCGGGTGCCAACAACTGCGCCCAAGGCAGGCGGCCGTGCTGGCGGTGGGCCACCTCCAGCATCCGCACCACACCTGGCACGCCCACCGAATGGCCGCTTTGCACGGCATCGGCAAAAGGCAGGGGCTTGCCTTGGTCCATGAACATGTCGCCTCGGGCGCCCGCGGGGGCGGTTTCGCGCCCGTCGTGCGCGGTGACTTTTTGGCCATCAAAGTGCAGCAAAAATGCGCCGCCACCGATACCACTGGACTGCGGCTCGACCAGACCCAGCACCATTTGCACCGCAATGGCGGCATCGACAGCCGAACCGCCTGCGCGAAGCACCTGGTGTCCTGCATCGGTGGCCAACGGGTTGGCCGCGGCCACAGCTTGGCGCGTGAAGGCCCAGCCGGGTTTGGTGGTATTGCCGCTGGCCGCCTCGGGTTGCGTGGCGTGATCGGGCGCCCTGTAGCTCAAGGCGTTGGTGGGAGGCTGTGTGGTGCAGGCGCTCAAAAGCGCCAGGACCATCAGGCTCCATGGCCGTGTGATGTTCATGTGTTCCTCCTCAGGTGATGAGCAGCTCGCTGTTCCCGATTTTGAACCTGCAAAGGTTTTCACGCAGAGCTGACCCAAACGAATCCTCGAAAAAAAACAGGCCCCGCAGGACCTGTCAATCGGCGTTATAAATCCTTCAACTCACTTCGGTGCCAAGCGAATCGCGCCGTCCAGCCGGATGACTTCGCCGTTGAGCATGTCGTTTTCGAGGATGTGTTTGGCCAGTTTGGCGTAGTCTTGCGGGGTGCCCAAGCGGCTGGGGAAGGGCACGCCGGCAGCCAGCGCGTCTTGTACTTCTTGGGGCATGCCAAACAGCATGGGGGTGCCGAAGATGCCGGGGGCAATCGTCATGTTGCGGATGCCGTTGCGGGCCAGGTCACGGGCAATGGGCAGGGTCATGCCGACCACGCCGCCTTTGGATGCGGCGTAAGCGGCTTGGCCAATTTGTCCGTCATAGGCGGCCACGCTGGCGGTTGAAATGAGCACGCCGCGCTCGCCGGTGGATTCGGGTTCGTTCTTGCACATGGCTTCAGAGGCCAGGCGGATCATGTTGAAGGTGCCCACCAGGTTGACCATGATGGTCTTGGTGTAAACGGCCAGGTTGTGTGCGCCGTTTTTGCCCACCGTTTTTTCGGCTGGGGCGATGCCCGCGCAGTTGACCAGACCCACCAGCTTGCCCATGGATACGGCTTGGGCCACCACGGCTTGGCCGTCGGCTTCGTTGCTCACGTCGCACTTGACGAAAGCGCCGCCCAATTCCTTGGCAATCGCTTCACCTTTTTCAGCCTGCATGTCGGCAATCACCACCTTGCCGCCGTTGGCCGCCAGCATGCGCGCTGTGCCTTCGCCCAGGCCCGATGCCCCGCCGGTGACGATGAAAACTTTGCCTTGAATGTCCATGGGTTGCTCCTGAATATGATTGACGTTACGTCAACGTCAATTATGCCCTTTGGCAAGGCATGGCCCAAGGACAGCCCGTCTGTTTTAACGCCTGTGGCGCTGCGACCTGCTGTGCTGCGCACGCACCTTTTGAGCCCGCGATAACCTCTTTTGCCAGGTGGTGCTGTCGCCCATCGGGCTAGTAGGGGGTCACCGCAGGCCGCTGGAGTGAGCGGTCATTCGTTGTGGTTCATCTTGTGCAAAAACATGCGCAAGAAAAAAGCGCCCATCATCAGCATGACCACGATCACGGCCAAACTCATCAGGCCATAGTCGGTGGAAAACAAATCGATCAGCAGTTTCACGGTGCTTCCTTGGGTTGGTGTTGACGTTTCACTGTGCACCCAGGCGCGCGGCCAGTGTCTGATGAAAATCAAATTCACGGCACAAAGTCGTGCTCCAATGCGCGGGTTCCTTTTTCTTCCTTTTGACCAGCCGCACCATGTCCAGCCCGTCTTCTCTTGCCTCTGTTCCCTCGCCACAAGTCTGGCCCCACTCTGCCCGGTGGTTTCTTGCTTTGGGGGCGATCAGCGCCTGCACCAGCGTGGTGTTCAGCGCCGCCTTCGCGCATTTGCCGGTGTTTGCCGGGGGCGTGCCTACGGCGGTGCAAACCGCTTTGAGCCAGCAGCAATTTCACTCGCTGGGTTTGTTGTTCACGGGGCTGGCGCTGCGGGTTTTCGGGGCATCGCGATGGCTGCAGGCGGCGGGCTGGCTCATGCTGCTGGGCTTGCTCTTGTTCAGTTTCAACCTGTATGCACGGCATGTGTTGGGGTGGGATACCTTGCGGGCCCTGGTGCCTTGGGGCGGCGTGTCCATGATTTTGGCCTGGCTGAGTTTGGCCGTTGGGGTCACTCAGGGGAGTGGAAAAATTAATCGGTGGTCTTGAGTTGAAAGCTTTTTCCTATGAGGTCGATAGAAACTACTCATGAGTAGAAACCCTAGGTTGCATTATGATTGCGACCAATGAGTTTTCTCATTCGATAGTTTTTTTAAACCACCCAAAGGAAATGACCATGTCCTCTTTGATCAATACCCAAG
>CAJBLW010000592.1 GCA_903953985.1 uncultured Burkholderiales bacterium | reverse complement strand
TGGCCGCAAAGTACAGCATGGGCGTCGTGGCCAAGCCAATGTCGATGACCTGGATGCCAGCCGCCACCAAACCACGAATCAGCGCGGCCGACAATGCAGGGCCACTCAGGCGGCCGTCGCGCCCCACAGCCACCATGCTTTGACCTTGGGCCAGAGCGTGCGTGCCAAAGGCCTTGCCCAGGCCCTCGGCCACTTGTTCATTCAAGGTCGACGGCACCACACCGCGGATGTCGTAGGCTTTGAAGATCGTAGAGGTGACTTGCATGGCGTTTGGTATTCGTCTGGGTAGGAGAGGCTCCAGCCTGGCCGCTGGGAAGATGAACGCCTTGTATTGTAGGTGCTGAGGCCCGCCAGCCAGTCGAAATCACAGGTCCGCAAACGGCACAACCCGCCCGTCCGTAGCGCGCCTTTTGTGGCTAACATCGCCTTCATGCAACGCCATCAGCTGCCCCCCCCACAAGTCCGGCCTGAATCGGGAAAAGGCTTGGACAGGGACCGCTGCTACCAGGCCATGTCTGAAAGGGATGCCGCCTGGGACGGTATTTTTTTCACCGGCGTCACGTCCACCGGCATTTATTGCCGCCCGGTCTGCCGGGTGAAACTGCCGCGCGCCACAAATTGCCAATTTTTCGAAACACCAGCCCAAGCCGAGTCCCAGGGTTTCAGACCCTGCCTGCGCTGCCGCCCGGAGCTGGCCCCTGCGCGGCGCTATTGGTCCACCACCGACGCGCAGGCCGTTGTGGCTGAATTCGCGGCCCAGCAGCTGCAAATGGCCATCCACCATGGCCGCAAACCCCCAACCATGACCGCGTTGGCGGCGCAGCTGGGCGTGAGCGACCGGCACCTGCGCCGCATGTTTGCCCTGCATTGGCAAGTCTCACCGCTGCAATACCTGCAAACCCAACGTCTGCTGCGGGCCAAGCAGTGGCTGCACGACAGCCCAATGTCCGTGGCCCAGGTGGCCAAAGCCAGCGGGTTCGGCTCGTCCCGACGCATGTACTCGGCTTTTTCAAAGCATTACCAACTGAGCCCCGGCCAACTGCGCCCGCCCCGTCTGCCCCTTACGCCGCGCCAAGCCTCGGCGCAAAGCGCCACGCCACTGGCCCTGGTGCTGCATTACCGGCCACCGTGCCAGATCGCTGGGCTGTGGCAGTTTTTCAAAGACCGTTCGCTGGACGGCATGGAGCGCTGGAGCGGCGAAGGCCCGCAAGCCGAGTGGCGCCGAACCGTGCGCTGGCCCCACGGGCCCGGCGTGATCAGCGGCTGGCTGGCGATTCGCGGTGACCCCGCACACCCTTGGATCCACCTTCGCGTGAGTCCCAACTTGCTGCCCGTGCTGCCCGCCTTGGTGGCACAGGTGCGGGACTGGCTGGACCTGGACGCCGAGCCGGCCGCCATCGCCCAAGTGCTTGCGCCCGCATTTCCTCAAGCCTTCGGCCAGCGTTTGCCGGGATGCCTCGATGGTTTTGAGTTGGCGGTGCGCGCTATCTTGGGTCAGCAAATCACCGTCAAGGCCGCACGCACGCTGGGGCAGCGCTTGGTCCATGCGCTGGGCACACCCTGCGAAACACCCTGGCCTGAACTGAATCGGACCTTTCCCAGCCCAGCGTGCTTGGCGCTGGAGGAAAACGCCGCGCACATGGGCAGCCTGGGGGTGGTGCGGCAACGGCAAAAAGCCATTCAGGCACTGGCACGGGCGGTTGAATCGGGCGCGATCCAGCTGCATCCCCAAGCCCCACTGGAGCCCACTTTGCAGGCGCTGATGGCCTTACCCGGCATCGGCCCCTGGACGGCGCACTACATCGCCATGCGCGCCTTGCGTTGGCTGGATGCCTGGCCCGTGCAAGATGTGGCCTTGCAAACCGCCTTGGGCGTGCGCCAACACCCCCGTCCCACGCAGGCCTTGGAACAACTCGGGCAGCCATGGCGACCTTTTCGCAGCTATGCCCTGATTGCGGCTTGGCAGAGCCTGTCATCCTCACCCCACACACCGACATGAAAACCATTACCAAGCAAAAACTGATCGGCCCTTTGGGGCCGATGATCTTGGCCGCATCGCCGCAAGGCCTGTGCGGCGTGTGGTTTGAAGGCCAGCGCCATGGCCCAACCGAGGCCCGAATGCAAAGCTGGACGACCGACAGCGCGCACACACTGCTGCAAAGCGCCGCGCAGCAACTGCAGGCCTACTTTGCAGGCGATTTGACATCGTTTGA
>CAJBLW010000591.1 GCA_903953985.1 uncultured Burkholderiales bacterium | reverse complement strand
GGCTTCACCTGGGAGAACAAGGTCTCGCGCATGTACCGCGACGGCCGTCTGGCCTCGATCGGTGGCGGTGCCGACGAGGTCATGCTAGGCATCTTGGCCAAGATGATGGGCATTGCCAAGCGGCCCCAAAAATGAGCAGCACTTTATTGATCGAACGCCAGGGCGCGGTCGAGACCTGGACGATGAACGACCCGGCCACCCGCAACGCACTGAGCGACGCGGTGGTGGACAGTTTGCTGCAAGCCTGTGGGCGGGCAGCGCAAGACGCAACGCTGCGCATCGTGGTGCTGACCGGCGCGGGTGGAGCCTTTTGCGCGGGCGGCAGTTTGGGCGGCTTTGCCAGCCTGATCGGCCAACCCCTGCAAGACGGACAAACCGACCCGCTGCTGGCCATGAACCGGGGCTTTGGCGACCTGCTGCACGCCCTCTCTGCCCTGCCCCAGCTCTTGGTGTGCCGCGTGGATGGCGCGGCCATGGGCGGCGGCTTTGGTCTGGTGTGCTGCGCCGACCATGTGGTGGCCACAGCGCGATCGGTATTGGGCACGCCCGAGGTCACGCTGGGCTTGCCGCCTGCGCAGATTGCGCCTTTTGTGTGGCAGCGCCTGGGCGAGAGCGCGGCGCGCCAGTGCCTGCTGCAAGGCTTGAGCTACACCGCCGCGCAAGCGCTGCAAGTGGGTTTGGTGCATGAAGTCATCGAAGAGGACAGCACTGCAGCGTGGGAACACACGTTGACCCGCCTCATGCGCGCCGCGCCCGGCGCGGTGGCCAGCACCAAACAACTGCTGCGGCAGCTGCGCAGCCCGGTGCCGGACTTGCGCGATGACGCAGCGCAGGCCTTTGCGCAAGGTCTGCGCAGCGCAGAAGCCGCGCAAGGCCTGGCCGCGTTTGCGCGCAGACAGCCCGCGCCCTGGACACTTTCTGGCAAGGACCCTGCATGACATCCACCGTGTCCAAAAAAGTCACCCGTCTGCTGATCGCCAACCGGGGCGAGATCGCCCGCCGGGTGATCCGCACAGCCCGCCTCATGGGCGTTCTGACGGTGGCCGTTTATTCAGACGCCGACCGCGACGCGCTGCATGTGCAGGAAGCCGACACTGCGGTTGCTTTGGGCGGCACACTGTCTGCTGAATCGTATTTGCGCATAGACAAGTTGCTGCAGGCCGCAAGCGATGGTGGGGCTGATGCAGTGCACCCGGGCTATGGCTTTTTGAGCGAGAACGCCGAGTTTGCGCAAGCGGTGATCGACGCGGGGCTGACCTGGGTCGGGCCACCGCCCGACGCCATACGCGCATTGGGCAGCAAGTCGGCCGCCAAAGCATTGGCCATGACGCACGGCGTGCCCTGCCTGCCGGGTTACTTTGGCGCGGACCAGAGCGACGCCACCTTCACCGCAAAGGCGCAGCAACTGGGCTTGCCGCTCATGGTGAAAGCCGTGGCCGGGGGCGGCGGGCGCGGCATGCGCTTGGTCACCGACATGGCGCAACTGCTGCCCGCCCTGCACAGCGCCCGATCTGAAGCACTGGCCGGGTTTGGCAATGGCGACTTGCTGATGGAGCGCGCCTTGCTGCGCCCCCGCCACATCGAGGTGCAAATCATGGCCGACCAGCATGGCCACTGCATCCACCTGGGTGAGCGGGATTGCTCAGTGCAGCGACGCCACCAAAAAATCATCGAAGAATCGCCCAGCCCGGCGGTGAACGCTGCGCTGCGCGCGCAGCTTGGGCAAGCGGCTAT
>CAJBLW010000590.1 GCA_903953985.1 uncultured Burkholderiales bacterium | reverse complement strand
GTGCCCATGACCACGAAGTCGCACTTGGACGAAGCCAGTTTTTGCATCTGCGATGCAAAGTCGGTGGCGCCGCGCTTGTAGGTGGTGACTTCAGCAAACTGCATGCCCATGGTTTTCAGGCCTTCTTCGGCACCACGGAACACTTCCAGACCGAATTCATCGTCCTGGTGCATGGCGCAGATTTGCTTGGCGTTTTTTTCTTTCACCAAAATCGGCAATCCCAGACGCATCTGGTCGTAGTAGGTGGCAGCAAACGAGTACTTGAGCTTGTGGAAGGGCTCGTACATTTCTCGGGCGGCCGTGACAGGGAAGAAGTTGATCACGTTCTTCTGGAACTGCACCGGCATGGCGGCCATGTTTTGGGCGGTGCCGATGTGGCCAATCATGGCGAAAATCTTGTCCTGGTTGACCAGCTTTTGTGCGGCCAGCACAGCGCGGCGCGGGTCATAGGCCGAGTCTTCGACCAGCAACTTGAACTTGCGGCCATTGATGCCGCCTTGCTCGTTGGCTTCGTCCACGCGCAGCATCATGCCCAGGCGCACTTGCTTGCCAAAGCCCGCCAAGGGGCCAGACAAGTCCTGGATAGAGCCGAGCGTGATTTCGTTTTTGGCAACGCCCTGCGTTTGGGCCATGGCCGCGCCAGCGGTCAGGGCCATCGCAGCGGCGACGAGGCTGAGTTTGATTTTCATGTTGCAGGTCTCCTGTTGTGGTGATGGATAAAAGTGACTAGGGAATCGAATCAACGGTACATCGCCTCGATTTGCGGCGTGTATTTTTTCTCCACCAGTTTACGCTTGAGCTTCATGGTGGGGGTCAGTTCTTCGTCTTCGGCACTCAGTTGGGTGTCGAGCAACCAGAATTTCTTGATCTGCTCGACACGGGCAAACTTCTTGTTGACGCGGTCCACTTCGGCCTGGATCAGTTCTTGCACCTCGGCGCTGTGCGTGAGGCTGGCGTAATTGGAGAAAGGCACATCGTTGTCTTGTGCGTATTTCTCGACGTTCTCTTGGTCGATCATGACGATGACGGTCAGGTAAGGCCGTTTGTCGCCAATCACCACCGCGTCGGTGACGTAGGGCGAGAATTTCAATTCGTTTTCCAATTCACTCGGCGTGATGTTTTTGCCACCAGCCGTGATGATGATGTCTTTCATGCGATCGGTGATGCGGAAAAACCCTTCCTCATCCACCACGCCCACGTCGCCCGTGTGCAGCCAGCCGTCGGGATCGATGGTCTCAGCCGTTTTTTCGGGCAGGTTCAGGTAACCCATGAACACATTGGGACCACGCACCAAAATCTCGCTGGTCACGGGGTCCAGGCGCATTTCGTTGTACTCGGCCGCCGGGCCAATCGAGCCGGGCTTGATGCGGTCAGCAGGCACGCCCGACGAGGCACCGCAGGTCTCGGTCATGCCCCAGACTTCGAGCATGGGCAAGCCCAATGCCAAATACCAGCGCACCAAATCGGGGGAAATGGGCGCTGCCCCGGTCACCAAAAAACGTGCACGGTGGATGCCGATCATCTTGCGCACGTTGTTGAGCGCCAGCAATCGGGCCACATGAAAGCGCAGTTTGAGGCTGCCGGGCACCGGCTTGTGCGCCAGCACCAGTTCGGCCACCTGATGGCCCACCCCAATGGACCAACCGTAAGTGGCTTGCTGCAGGCCACCGGCTTCCTTGAGCGCGATCATCACGCCCGAATAAAACTTTTCCCACACACGGGGCACGGCCGTGAACACGGTGGGTGCGATTTCCCGAACGTTTTCGGGCACCGTCTCGGGGTTCTCGACAAAGTTGAGCTTGGCTCCGGTGTACATCGAAAAATACTCACCGCCCATGCGTTCGGCAATGTGGCACAAAGGCAAAAAGCACATGCATTCGTCGCGTTCGTCACGGGCAATCAGCGTGTTGTAGCCCCGCACGGTGTAGACCAGGCCATGGTGGCTGTGCATGCCGCCCTTGGGCTTGCCGGTGGTGCCCGAGGTGTAAACCAAGATGGCCAGCTCTTCGGGCTTGCAAGCAGCGCTGCGCTGCATGAGCGTGTCGGGGTGTTGCTGGGCGTGTTCGCGGCCCAGGGCTTGCAGCTGCTTCAGGCTGATGACCTGCGGGTCATGGAAGTCGCGCAGACCTTCCATGTCGAAGACCACGATCTTTTGCAACAAGGGCAAGGTGTCACGCACGGCCAGGGCTTTGTCGAGCTGCTCGTCGTCTTCGACAAACAGCACACGGGTGCCCGAGTCTTCGCACAGGTAATGCACTTGCTCGGCCGCGTCGGTCGGGTAGATGCCGTTAGACACGCCACCGGCGCTCAACACGGCCAGGTCGCACAGCACCCACTCGATGTTGGTGTTGGCCAGGATGGAGGCGGTCTGCCGGG
>CAJBLW010000589.1 GCA_903953985.1 uncultured Burkholderiales bacterium | reverse complement strand
GTCTTTGGGACGCAGGCCCAAAAGCAAGTCACGCACCGCGCCGCCCACGATGTAGGCCTCAAAGCCGGCTTGCTGCAGGGTGCGTGTCACGTTGATGGCGCGCTCGTCCACCAGGTCCGGGTCGATGCCGTGCACAGACGCGGGCACCTCGGTGCGGCGCCCAAAATGGGGTTTGTTACTTTTGGGCGCTTTGCCCATCAGTTTGTCGATGAAATTTTTGATCATTCTTAAAAGAGTTCGAGGATGCGCCAGCCACGCTCTGTGGCGAGTTGACGCAAACGAGCGTCAGGGTTCGTTGCCACCGGATGGTGGGCTTTTTCCAGAAGCGGCAGATCGTTCGTGGAGTCGGAATAAAAGGTCATCTCCACATCGCCCCAGTCCAAGCCTTTTTGGCCTAACCAATCGGCGACCCTGGAGACTTTACCCTCGCGAAACGACGGGGTGCCACGGATTTCACCCGTGATCCAGCCGCTGACATCGCGCTCAAGCTCTACCGCAATCAGCTCATTCACCCCGAAAGCCTGGGCAATCGGACGGGTTACAAACTCGTTGGTGGCGGTCACGATCATGACCGTATCACCCGCATGCTGGTGTGATCGTACCAGCGCCAGCGCCTCGGGCGTGATGCGCGGGCGGATCACTTCGTTCATGTAACGGGCGTGCGCCTGCGCCGCTTCAACTGCACCACGCTCTCGCGCTGCGCGGGTTGCAAAGCGAACGTAATCATGAATATTGAGTGTGCCCGCCTGATAGTGGGCATAAAACTCGTCGTTGCGCTGGCCGAACACCACCGGATCGGTCCACCCCATTTCGGTGGTGAACACGCCCCAGCTGTAGTCAGAGTCAAGCGGCAGCAAGGTGTGGTCCAGATCAAACAGGGCGAGTTTCATTCATTCTCCAACATCGCGCGCACCAGCGGAATAGTCAGGGCGCGCTGCGTTTGCAAGGCGTAGTGGTCCAAGTGGTCGAGCAGCTGCATGAGACTACCCAAATCACGTGAAAAACGCTTGAGCAAGTAAGACATGACCTCGTCACTCAACACTAGACCTCGGGCGACGGCCTCTTGCCGCAGCACGGCGCGGCGCTCGAGCTCTCCAAGGACCTGCAGGCCCTCGATGTGGCCCCAGCCCAATCGGCTACGCAAATCGTCGCGCAGCTTCAAATCGGCCGGTGGCAAAGCCCCTGCGGCCAAGACCCAACGCGGCGTGCCGCTGCGGGGCGTCAAAGCGTTGACAAACCAGTTGAAGGCAGTGTGCTGTTGCTCGGCGTTGTAGAGGTGCACATCGTCCATCAGCACAGCGACCCAATCGTCGTTGAACTCGGGCGGGTCCATGCTGTGGGCATCCAGCCAGCCGACCTGAGCGCCCTGCTCTTGCAGCGCATGGTGTACCGCATGCAGCAAATGGGTTTTGCCCGAACCACTCTCGCCCCACAAATAAGAAGGCACCGGCGAGCGGCTGCCCGAGGCGGTCCACAAACGCAAGTGGCTCAAGGCCGCCGCGTTGGGGCCTGCAAAAAAATTGTCCAGCGTGGGCGTTGAAGCCAGGCCGATGTCCAAAGCCAGTTGCTTCATGCCCGGTCAGGTCCCTGCTCTGCATCGTCAGACCCGCTTTTTTGGTAGAGATCGCTTTGCAGGTATTGGTGACGCACACGGCGCAAGCCCACCAACAAGACGGCACTGGCAGGCAAGGCGATCAGCACACCCACAAAACCCAGCACCTGACCAAAAGCCATCAAGGCCAAAATCACAGCCAGCGGGTGCAAGCCGATGCGCTCCCCCACCAAACGGGGCGTCAGCACAAAGCTCTCAATCAACTGGCCCAACCCATAGACCACGGCTACCATCAGCACGGCTTGCGCGGGCGCCAACTGCAGCAAACCTGCCAACAGCGCCAACACCAGGCCCAGGCCAAAGCCCAAATAAGGCACAAACACGGCCAGCCCGGTGAACACGCCGATGGGCAGGGCCAGATCAAGACCAAACAAACTCAGGCCCAACGAGTAAAACACGGCCAGCGCCAGCATCACCAGCATCTGCCCGCGCAGGTACTCGCCCAGCACATCGTCGCAGTCGTGCATGAAACCATCAAATCGCTCGCGCCAGGCGGGTGGTACCAACTCCAGCACGCTGTTGACCAGCCGAGTCCAGTCGTACAACATGTAAAACAAGGCCACGGGCACCAGCACCGCATAACCCGCCAAGGCCAGTGCCACGCTGCCGCCGAGTTTGAGCGAGGACATGAGCGGGGCCCACCAATCTTCGCGGTTCGCGCTCAGGTAAGTCACCAGTTGTTTTTTCAGGTCGCCCAGATCCAGCGAGACATTCAGGCCCAACTGGACCAACAAAGGGTTGATGACATCGCCCAATCGGTCGAGCAGCAAAGGCAGTTGCTGCTGCAACAGAGGCCATTCGCGCACCAGGATCGGCACCAGCAACAAAAACAAACCCAAAAGGGACAGCAAGGCCAACGCCTCCACAACCACCACCGCCAGGGCACGAGGCAAACGCCCACCGGCCAGACCTTCTAGCCTGATCACCAAGGGGTGCAAAACATAGGCCATCACCGCCGCAATGACGAATGGCGCCAGCACCGGCGCGAGCAACCATAAAACCAGCACGACCAGCAGGGCCACGCCTAGCCAAGCGGCCAGTCGGGTCATGAAAAAAGGAAGGGGGGCTTGCATGCAGTCTCTTGTTTTGCGAGGGTCAATCCCGTGCGCTCAGGGCTAACCCTTAAAATAAGCCTTGATTTTAGTCTGCCAGCCCGTTTATTGGCCCTCCTTCCTGTTCACACGCCCGATTCGGGCCAAAACCATGACTCAAACCCCTCTTTCCTACAAAGACGCTGGCGTCGACATCGTTGCGGGCGACGCGCTGGTCGAACGCATCAAGCCCCTGGCCAAGAAAACCATGCGCGAAGGCGTGTTGGCCGGCATCGGTGGTTTTGGCGCGCTGTTTGAAGTGCCCAAGCGCTATAAAGAGCCCGTGCTGGTGAGCGGCACTGACGGCGTGGGCACCAAGCTCAAGCTGGCCTTTGAATGGAACATGCACGACACCGTGGGCATCGACCTGGTGGCCATGAGCGTTAACGACGTGCTGGTGCAAGGGGCCGAACCGCTGTTCTTCCTCGACTACTTTGCCTGTGGCAAACTTGACGTGGACACCGCCGCCGCCGTGGTGGGTGGGATTGCCAAGGGTTGCGAGCTGTCGGGTTGCGCCCTGATCGGCGGCGAAACTGCTGAGATGCCCGGCATGTATCCCTCTGGCGAATACGACCTGGCCGGCTTTGCGGTCGGGGCCGTTGAGAAATCCAAAATCCTCACGGGACAAAACGTGCAAGCGGGCGATGTGGTGCTGGGGCTGGCGTCCAGCGGCGTGCACTCCAACGGTTTTTCCCTGGTGCGCAAATGCATTGAGCGCGCAGGTGCCAACACCCCGGCCACGCTCGACGGCAAACCCTTCAAGCAAGCCCTGATGGAGCCCACCCGCCTGTATGTGCTGAACGTGTTGGCGGCGCTGGCGGCGCACCCGAACACGGAAGATGCCTCTGGCATCAAGGCATTGGCCCACATCACCGGTGGCGGCCTGCTCGAAAACATCCCCCGCGTGCTGCCCGACGGCCTGGCCGCGCACCTGCAAAAAGGCAGCTGGCCCCAAACCGAGCTGTTTGCCTGGCTGCAAAAGACGGCTGGCATCGACGACATCGAAATGAACCGCACTTTCAACAACGGCATCGGTATGGTGGTGGTCATTGACGCCGCCGAAGCCCAAGCCTGCGCCGCCACACTGCGCGGCTTGGGTGAAGCGGTTTACACGATCGGCCGCATCGCGCCCCAAGGCGATGGCGCTCAGGTGGTTGTGACCTGACCCGTGGAGCCGGCTTTTTAGTGCCGGTAGCGATAGGCTAGCAATGCGTTTATTTGTAAGCCAGTTCCTTCAGAACGGAATGTCGGACAGTAAAGGCCCGGCCTGCGAGGGATGACTGACATTCAGACGAGCCACCCAAACATCATGGGTTTGGATCAATCAAGTCCCGAAAGCTCGCTGACCCGGTTGCGCAACGCTGCCGTGTCGGGCGCTGATGGCACGGCCTCCAAATACTGCCTCAGGTCCTGCAAGGCCTCGTGCACATCCCCCAACTCGGCGTGCACCAAGCCCCTGTCGCGTCGTTCGTCCCAAGCCTCGGGCAGTAAAACCACCAACCGGTCAAGCACCTGCAGCATGCGGGGCCAGTCTTCTTGCGAGCGAAAAATCTCTTTCAGATTGCGCAACATGCGGGCCAGCATGTCGCGTGGCGGGCAGGCTTGCAAATACAAGCCCAAAGGGGTTTCGCCCTCGTCCAAGTCGGGGGCAGCGAACTGGTCTTCGGGGGCCCTGTAAGGACTTAGCCGCTCTGACAAATTGTCCAACCCCAAAGACTCGCCCGTGAGCGGGTCCAACACCACCAAGCCCCCCTCCAGCGCCACTTTGACCAAAAAATGGCCAGGAAAGGAAATGCCTTGCGCCTGCAAGTTCAGGGCTTGGGCCAGCTCCAGCCAAATCACCGCCAGTGAAATCGGAATCCCCCTGCGCGTGCGCAACACGTCAAAGATGTAGCTGTTTTCCGGGGCGTAGTAGTCGTTGGCATTCATTCCAAAACCCAGGTCTTTGTAAAACACCTGCGTCAAGTTGGCCAATCGGGTCAGGTCATCAGCCCCCTCGGGCATGCGCGCCGTCACCCTTTTGACCAAGCGCGCCACATCGTCAAGCACCTGCTGCACATCCAGCGCGGGTTCTTCATCCTGCGCCAAACTGGCTGCGGCCTCCAGCAAGGGGAACTGATCGTCGCTTTGCACCAAGCTGGCAAAGTAGCTCAGCGGGGTCGGGGGGGAGAAGTTCAAAGGCATGTGAAATGGTTCAACGCTTGAGAAAGGCCTTGAGCCGCAAACCTGTGGCCCACAACACACCAAAATAAAGCAAGGCAGAGCCTGCCAATACCGCCACCATCCAGCCAATGCGCAACCAAGCCTCTTGGCGCATGGCCACCCAAGGCAAATGGTTCGCCGCGAACCACAGCAAACCTGTTAACAATGCCGTGGCCAGCAGCACCTGCAAACCAAAACGCCACCAGCCGGGCTGCGGCTTGTAGCTACCCCGGCGCAGCAAGCCCACCAGCAGCCACAAGGCATTGACCAAAGCCCCCAAACCAATGGACAGGGCAAGTCCGGCGTGGGCCAGATAAGGCACCAGCAGCACGTTGAATACTTGGGTCAGCACCAGCACTGCCACCGCGATGCGCACCGGGGTGCGGATGTCCTGGCTGGCGTAGTAGCCAGGGGCCAGGACTTTGATGGCCACCAGGCCCAGCAAGCCCACGCCGTAGCCGGTCAGAGCCAAGGTGGTTTGCTGCACATCGCGGTCGGTAAAGGCCCCATAGTGGTAAAGCACCGACACCAGCGGCTGCGAAAACACCAGCAAAGCTGCCGCACACGGCAAAGCCAGCAGCAGCACCAAACGCAAGCCCCAGTCGAGCATGGCGGCATAACGTTCCGTGTCGCCTGTGGCTTTGGCAGCCGCCAGCTGCGGCATCAGCACCACGCCCAGCGCCACACCCAAAATAGCTGTCGGAAACTCCATCAAACGGTCAGCATAAGTCAACCAACTGACACTGCCCGGGGCCATGTACGAGGCGATCTGGGTGTTGATGAGCAGGGAAATTTGGGCCACGCCCACGCCCAGCAAAGCCGGCCCCATCAGGCGCAGGATGTTCAAGGTGGCGGGGTTGGTCCAGGCCTTTTTGACAGCGCGGGGCCGCACGCCCAAGCGGGGCAACAAACCCAGCCGAGCCAAGGCCGGAATCTGCACCGCCAACTGCAACACACCGCCCACCATCACACCCACGGGCAAGGCATAGATGGCCTCCACACCTTGCTTGGCCAACCAGGGCGACAAAAGCCAAGTGGCGGCGATCACGCTCACATTCAGCAGCACGGGCGTGGCTGCGGGGACAGCAAAACGCTTCCAAGTGTTCAAAATCCCCGCCGATAAGGCCACCATGGACATGAAGGCGATGTAGGGAAACATCCAGCGTGTCATGTTGACAGCCGCGCCGTAACCCCGGGCGTCTTGTTGCAAACCACTGGCCAAGGCCCACACCAGCCAAGGTGAGGCCATCACACCCAAGACTGACAGAGCCAGCACCGACCAAGCCAAAGCCGTGGCCACGCTGTCGATCACCTCACGGGTAGCCTCGTCGCCATGTTGGGCACGGCTGGCAGCCAGCACCGGCACAAAAGCCTGGCTGAAAGCCCCTTCGGCAAACAAGCGACGAAACAGGTTGGGAATCCGAAAGGCCACATTGAAGGCGTCGGTCAGGGCGCTGGCCCCAAACATGGAGGCGATGAGCAACTCGCGCACCAAACCCGTGACCCGGGAGGCCAGGGTAAAAATTGACACGACAGAAGCAGATCGGAGGAGGCTCACAGAGGGCGAGTGTAGCGGTCACTTCCTGACTGACCCGCAAGGGCATGGCCGCGGAGGGGATTGGCGCGCAGTCCCGGGCAGGAGCTCATCCAACAGCGCCGTACACCACCTGCAGGTCTGCTAGAATATTCGGTTCGCTGGACATCATCCTCAGACACTGAAAGAACTTATACATGGCATCCGCTAAACCCAAAAAGAAAAACCCCCGTCTTGCATCCGGCCGTAAACGCGTCCGTCAAGACGTCAAAATCAACGCCGCGAACTCTTCGCTGCGCTCTAAATACCGCACTGCTGTGAAAAACGTCGAAAAAGCCGTTGCAGCAGGCGACAAGACCAAAGCCACCGAGTTGTTTGCCAAGATGCAAACCGTGGTGGACATCATTGCCGACAAAGGCATCTTCCACAAAAACAAGGCAGCTCGTGACAAGAGCCGTCTGAGCGCCAAAGTCAAGACTTTGGCCCTCGCCGCAGCGCCTGCTGCAGCCTGATCCGCTTTAACCGATCAACAGCCCGGCGAGGCTTTGTCCTCGCTGCCGTTTGAAACGGGTGCGCTGTCCGCGAAAACCAAACCGCCTTCGGGCGGTTTTTTCATGGGTGCGAATTCCGCCGGGGGCAGGCATGGGCGGGTTCCTCATGACT
>CAJBLW010000588.1 GCA_903953985.1 uncultured Burkholderiales bacterium | reverse complement strand
GACCCAAGTCAATGTTTTGCCCGGCCTGAGCCCTGCCCTCGATCCAGCGTTGGAATCGGCGGCACTGGCGCTGTCATCCGTCGAGTGCGACACCCCGCAGCAGCGGCTGCAACTGCTCGACGCACCCGAGGAATGGGCGGCGTTCAGCTTGCCTGAAAAAACCGGGTCAGGATGCTGGCGCTCCAGCGTCGTGTTCGAGGGCATGCATTGCGTGGCCTGCGCCATCACCCTGGAAGATGCTTTGCGCGCCGTGCCGGGTGTGCAGTCGGTGCAGATCAGCGGTGCCAGCCACCGGGGTCAGATCGTTTGGTCGCCCGAGCTCACCCGCCCCTCCGAGTGGATGCGCTCGGTCGAGCGACATGGTTACAAAGCCTTGCCCGCCAACGATGCCCATGCCCACGCACGCAGGCGCGAAGAGGCCCGGCGCATGGTCTGGCGCTGGGCGGTGGCGGCGCTTTGCATGATGCAGGTCATGATGTACGCCACGCCGACGTACCTCACGCAGCCGGGCGAGATCTCGGACGAAGCCATGCATTTGCTGCGTTGGGCATCCTGGGTGTTGTCCTTGCCGGTGATGTTTTTCTCGTGCACCCCGGTTTTGGGCAACGCCTGGCGCGACCTGCGCGAGCGCCAGATCAGCATGGATTTGCCCGTGGCCCTGGGCATGGTGGTGACTTTTGTGGTCAGTACGCTGGGCACCTTCGAGCCCCAGGGGCCTTTTGGTGCCGAGGTCTTTTTTGACTCGTTCACGATGTTTGTGTTCTTTTTGCTCACGGGCCGCTGGCTGGAGCTGCGCATGCGCGACCGCACGGCCGGGGCGCTGGAGGCGGTGCTCAACCGCTTGCCCGACAGCGTGCGCAAGCGCCAGACCGATGGCACTTGGGCGCTCATGTCCATTCGCCGCTTGCAAGTCGGTGATGTGATCAAGGTATTGCCCGGCGAGGCTTTTGCGGGCGATGGCCTGTTGCTGACTGGCCAGACCGAGGTGGACGAAGCCTTGCTGACGGGTGAATCGCGCCCGCTGGCGCGGCGCGCGGGTGACCGCGTGATTGCCGGCAGCCACAACCTCAGCGGCACGCTGCAGGTGCAGATCGCGCAAATTGGCGCTGCCACGCGCTATGCACAAATCGTGGCGCTGATGGAGAGCGCCTCGGTTTCCAAGCCCGCCATGGCGCTGCTGGTGGACCGCTGGGCCAAACCCTTTTTGGTGGCGGTGATGCTGGCCTCGCTGGCTTCGGCCATTTATGGGTGGCCGACCAACCCTGCGCACGCGGTGATGGTGGCGGTCGCCGTGCTGATCGTGACCTGTCCGTGCGCTTTGTCGTTGGCCACGCCTGCGGCCATGTTGGCCACGGCCGGGGCCTTGGCGCGCAGCGGCGTGTTGGTGCGGCGCCTGAGCGCCCTGCAAAACCTGGCGCTCATTGACACCGTGATTTTTGACAAAACCGGCACCCTGACGCGCGATGCGTTTGAAGTGGCCCGAATTCACACCCGCGACGGTGTGAGCGATGCCCAGGCCCTGGACTGGGCGGGCAGCCTGGCGCGGCATTCCTTGCACCCGGTCTCGCGTGCCCTGTGGTCCGAGGCCCGTCGCCGCGCCGAAGCCGCCGGACGTTTGCAGGCCTTGGAGGCACTGGCTGCGCAGGATGTGAGTGAGCTGGCAGGGCAGGGGGTGCAAGTCGCGTTGACGCGGCCAGGCCAAGCCAACCAAACTTTGCGTTTGGGCTCGGCCGCTTTTTGCGCGGCCCCGCCACGCGCCGGGCACCACCTGCAGGTCAGCCTGGCCGATGCGTCGGGTTGGTTGGCCAGCTTTGAGTTGGCCGAGCAAGTGCGCCCCGAGGCGGCGGGTGTGGTGCGTGCCTTGTCGCAAATGGGTTTGACCCTGAAGGTCTTGTCGGGCGACGGCCTCGCTGCGGTGGCCCAGGTGGCGCAGGCTGTGGGCATTGCCGATGCGCAAGGCGGCTGCAGCCCCCAGCACAAATTGCAAGCCCTGCAGGCCTTGCAGGCACAGGGTCACAAAGTGGCCATGGTGGGCGATGGCCTGAACGACGGGCCGGTGCTCGCCGGTGCCGATGTGTCCTTCGCGCTGGGCCAAGCGGTGCCGCTGGCGCAGTCCAAATCCGATTTTGTGCTGATGGGCGGGCAACTCGATGTGTTGGTCAGCGCCTTGCAGCGCAGCCGCCAGACGATGCGCATCGTGCGGCAAAACCTGTGGTGGTCGGCAACCTACAACGCCACATGTGTGCCACTGGCCCTGATGGGCTGGCTGCCCGCCTGGGCCGCGGGCCTGGGCATGGCGCTCAGCTCTTTGCTGGTGGTGCTCAACGCCTTACGCCTGTCGCAGCCCTTGCCTGCATCGCTGCAGCATCCGGCGTTGGTCTTTCAATCGGTTTGAGAAAGCAGCATGGACATCCTGTATTTGCTGATCCCCTTGTCCGTGGCTTTGGTGTTTTTCATCCTGGCTGGGCTGTGGTGGGCGATTGACCGAGGCCAATTTGAGGACATTGAGGCCGAAGGCGAGCGAATTTTGCGTGACGATTGATCTTGATCAAGTGGCCTCGGTGTACACCCGGGCAGACTGTCCCCGTAGCTTTTAAAAAGAAGAGGTGAAAATGAAATTTGCCAATATGCAGGCGACGTCTTACAACGACAAAGTTGTGCGGCAGTTCGCCATCATGACGGTGGTCTGGGGTGTGGTGGGCATGCTTGTGGGGGTGATCATCGCGGCCCAGCTGACTTGGCCCGAGTTGAACTTCGGCATTTCCTGGCTCAGCTATGGCCGCTTGCGCCCATTGCACACCAACGCGGTGATTTTCGCGTTCGGTGGTTGCGGCTTGTTCGCTGCCGCTTATTACGTGGTGCAGCGCACCTGTAACGTGCGCTTGTTCAACGACAAGTTGGCCGCCTTCACCTTCTGGGGCTGGCAATTGGTCATCGTCTTGGCGGCCATCTCTTTGCCATTGGGTTTCACCAGCGGCAAAGAATACGCTGAGCTGGAGTGGCCGATTGACATCCTGATTACCTTGGTTTGGGTGGCGTTTGCCGTGGTGTTCTTTGGCACCATCGGCACACGCAAGGTGCGCCACATCTACGTGGCCAACTGGTTTTTCGCCGCCTTCATCATCGCCGTGGCATTGCTGCACATCGTTAACAGCGCGGCCTTGCCCGTGGGCATGATGAAGTCGTACTCGGCCTACGCCGGGGTACAAGACGCGATGGTGCAGTGGTGGTACGGCCACAACGCGGTGGGCTTCTTCCTCACAGCCGGTTTCCTGGGCATGATGTATTACTTTATCCCCAAGCAAGCCGAGCGGCCTGTGTACTCGTACCGCCTGTCGATCGTGCACTTTTGGGCGTTGATCTTCACCTACATGTGGGCCGGCCCTCACCACCTGCACTACACCGCCTTGCCTGACTGGACACAGTCTGTGGGCATGGTCTTCTCGCTTATCTTGCTGGCCCCCAGCTGGGGCGGCATGATCAACGGCATCATGACTTTGTCGGGCGCTTGGCACAAACTGCGTGACGACCCGATCCTGCGCTTTTTGATCGTTTCCCTGTCGTTCTACGGCATGTCGACCTTCGAAGGTCCCATGATGTCGATCAAGACAGTGAACGCCCTCTCCCACTACACGGACTGGACGATCGGCCATGTCCATTCCGGCGCACTCGGCTGGGTGGCCATGGTGTCGGTCGGATCCCTGTACATCCTGGTGCCGCGGCTCTACGGCCAGACACAGATGTGGAGCACGCGG
>CAJBLW010000587.1 GCA_903953985.1 uncultured Burkholderiales bacterium | reverse complement strand
TGCTGGGCCACCCCCTTTGTAGGGGACATGAATCATGTCTACTTTGGCAGCGGATTCGAACAATGCGCCCGCCAAATGCTGTGCAGAACCATTGCCAGATGATGCATAGGACACGGCATCCTTGCTTTTGCGTGCAGCTGCCGTAAGTTCTGCCATGTTCTTCGCCGGGAAATTGGCGTTCACCAAGACCACATTCGGGAACAAGGCCACTACGCCTATCGGTTGAAAGGCCTTGAGACTGTCATAAGGCAGTTTGGGATACAGCGAAGGATTGACGGAAAAAGATGAAGCATCCAGCATCAAGGTGTAGCCATCCGGGTTGGCTTTGGCAACAGCGGCCGCACCAATTTGCCCGCTTGCGCCTGGCCTATTTTCGACGACGATCGTTTGGCCCAGGGCTTCACCCATTTTGGGTGCAATCAGTCTGGCCATGGCATCTGCGCCACCGCCTGGCGGGTAAGTCACCACCAGAGTGATCGGTTTGCTGGGGTAGGCCGTTTGTGCAAAACCAGATGTCACTGTCCCGCAGAGTGCAGATGTGACAAGCGCAATCCAGCCGATGGATTGGAGTCGGGAAGAACCATTCATGAAATATCTCCTAGGAAGTTGTTATTGCACCTGTGCGGTGTACTTGAAAGAAAAAGCGTCACCGCGTGTGGTGCGCAGTTCGACGCAGCGGCCTGCCATATCAAAAGCCAGTCGCTCAACCAGAACACAGGGGTGCGATGCAGCAAGATTGAGACGCTTGGCTTGTCTGGCATTGAGTTGCGAAAAGCTCAGACTGTCTTGTGTTTTTTGAATCACAACCCCGCAACGTTGCTGGTACATGGGGTACAGCAAGTCGTCCCAGGCATCGGTGTCGGAGTCTGCCAAAGCGCCAAAGAGTGGCAGTGGCAAAACGATGGTTTCGAGCAAACAGGGTTCACCCTCCAAGCTTCGAAGGCGTTCGATTTGAAGGACTTGGGCACCCTTCGCCATGCCCATTGTCTGAATTTCTTGCATGCTGGCACTGCGCAATCGACTGCCCAAAATCTGGGAATGAGGGGTCATGCTGGCCGCATCGTCTGTGCCGAGAAATCTGAAAAATCGCATCATGGAGGCGCCATCGACCCCCCTGGTCACAAATGTGCCCTTGCCATGCCGACGTTGCAAGACGCCATCTTGAACCAGCAGTGACAGCGCTTGCCGGATTGTTCCCAGGGCCACACCATAGCTTTGCGCCAAAGCGGATTCGGCAGGGATGACCTCACCCGGAACCCATTCACCTTGCAGAATTCGATCGCGCAAAGCAGTTGCCAAATTGCCGTATCGACTTTGGCCGAGCAAATGGTTTTTTAGGAGTGTTGTCATCAATTTGATTTTAGACATCTAGAGGACTAGAATTTACAGCATGAATTTAAGTATGTCAAAAAATTGGATCGATACCCATTTCCATGTTTTCAATGCAGGGCTTGCAGTTGAAGGGGCTCGCTACGTACCGCAATACAGCGCGCAGCTGTCCGATTGGATGAAAAACGCCCAACATGTGGGGGTGACCCGCGGTGTTTGGGTGCAGCCGAGCTTTCTGGGCACAGACAACAGTCTGATGACCGATACACTTGCGTCTCACCCTGACAAGTTGCGCGGTATCGCCGTGGTCAGCCCTGATGCTTGCATCGAACATTTACAGACCTTGCATCAATCTGGGGTACGCGGCATCCGTTTGAATTTGTCGGGCGTCTCTCATGACATCCCAGAGTGGACGCGGTCTGACCACATCTGGTCAGCCATCCATCGATTGAATTGGCACCTCGAAGTCCATACAGATCAAGGCAAACTGCCACATGTGCTCCATCAGATCCCTTCTGACGTATCGCTTGTCGTAGACCATATGGCCAAGCCACAAGAAGCCAATGCCTCTGACCCGACGTTGTTTGCACTGAAAAAGCGTGCCCGAGTTGCACCGGTCTTCGTGAAGTTGAGTGGCGCTTATCGTTTGGGAGGCGTTCACCCAGAACGTTTGGCTTCTCTTTTACTCAGAGAAATGGGCCCCAGGACATTGCTCTGGGGCAGTGACTGGCCGTGCACCAACCATGAGCAATTTGGTCATTTTGAGACACTCATCGCCCAAGCGCATGAATGGGTCGATGCCCAAGCCTTTGAGCAGGTCATGGTTCATAACCCATCACAACTCTATGGCTTTGACGCTTTGATCTCGCAAGATCTATACGATACAAACGTCAGGCTACCCCAGACCCGCCACGCGCCTCTTAGCGACGATACTGGATCACCTGCGATCCCTTGAACTCCGATCGGCAGTATTCTTGATACCCAAGCTTCAGAGCAACCCGAATGGATGCCGTGTTCTGTGTGCCAATGATGCACGCCGTCGTCTTGGCGCCAAACTTTTCATCCATCCATGCAAGCGCAGCGTTCAAAGCCTCAGTGGCAATGCCGCGCCCGTGCACTTCTGTTGAGAACGCCCAACCCGCTTCTGGCAGGCCATCCAGGGAGGGACTGATGTCTCTTGCCCAGTCCGCAAAGCCTACGTCGCCGATGAGCCGAGCACTGTCCTTCGATTGCACGGCCCAGAAGCCAAAGCCAAGCAACTCCCAGTGACCGCTGTAGCGAAGAAGCCGCGCCCAGCACTCCTCCCGCGTCGAAGGATTCCCACGAATAAATCGAGCCACTGCAGGGTCTCCCCAGATGGCTTCCAGTGCAGGAAAGTCATCTAGACGATGAGCACGCAAGATCAGTCGGTCGGTTTCAATAACGGGTGCACCCATGCTTTTCGGTCCCAGTTGCTACAGTTCAACCGTTGAATCTACCACCGGCATCAGGCCTGTCGCAGATGCAGCGCAGCTGCGGCCTTGACCGCCTGGGTCAGGCGCTGGGCTGACGGGGCCTCGCGCGCCCAGTGCTGCCAATACAGGGCCACATCCACCGTAGCTCCTGGCAGCAGCTCTTGCAGCGTTGGGCGTTGCGCCAGGTGTTGCTCGGGCACCATGCCCCAGCCCAGGCCCAACTCAATCGCGGTTTCAAAGGCCTCCACTGCCGGGGCAAAGTGACGCGGGTAATGGAGCTGCTGCAGGCCAAAGTGCTGAAACAAAAACGCGTCTTGCAGGGCATCCTTGCGGTTGAAGATGACCGCAGGCTGGACCAGCATCTTGTGCAGTGACACAGCGCCGCTTGGAGTCTGGCAGCGTTTGACCACCGCAGGCGTGGCCACACAGCAATAACGCATCACGCCCAACGGCTCGGCCACGCAGCCGCGCATGGGCTCGGCCAGGGTACTCACACAACCGATCACATCGCCGCTTTTGAGAGCGTCGTGTGTGTAGTCCTGGTCGTCGATGAGAATTTCGAGCAGCAAATGGTGCTTCAAAAGCAAAGGAGCGACCCCGGGCAAAAACCAGCTGGCCACCGAGTCGGCGTTCACGGCCACACTCAGCGATTGCCAGGACTGCGCCTTGCGCGCACCGCTTTGGGAAGACGTGCCTTGCAGGCCGCCCAGCAAATCGGCCTCCATCATGCGCACCTGTTTGACATGGGCCAGCAAGCTTTGCCCAGCCGGGGTGGCCCGCACCTGCTTGCCCCGCACCAGCAGGCGCTGGCCCAGGGTGTTTTCCAGCGCCTTGATGCGCAAGGACACGGCCGCCAAGGTCAGCGATAGCGCCTGAGCCGCTGCACCAAAACTGCCGTGTTCGACCACGGTGGCCAGGGCTTCGAGTTGGCGGGCATCCAGCATGTTTGAGTTAAAAATTAATTGATTGATATGAGTTTAATTCAACTCTATTTAAAACATAGCGCTTGGCACGCACACTCAGGGCCATTCACCGGCAGCCCCTTCCAGTTGCCCAATCATCACGCCGTCGTCCACGGCCCCCGGAGATTCCCATGGTTTTGAGCTTTGCCACCTTCACCGCCGGCATGGTGCTGAGCATCTCACTGATCATGGCCATCGGCCCACAAAACGCACATGTGTTGCGCATGGGCCTGCAGCGCCAGCACCTGTGGCTAACCGTGGCGGTGTGCGCCGTTGCCGATGTGGCGCTGATTGGCTTGGGCGTGCTGGGTCTGGCGCAGCTCGGGGGCTTGTCTGACAAATTACACGGCGCCTTGGTCGGCGCGGGTATGCTTTTTTTAACCGTGTACGGCTGGCAAGCATTTCAGCGGTTTTTGCACCCTACAGCCTTGGTGCTGAACCAGCCCGCAGAGACCAAGGCGGAGGCCAGGACTGCCGCAGGGCGTATGCAGGCGACCCCCATCACACGCCGCCAAGCACTTTTGTCGGCGCTGGCATTTTCATGGCTCAACCCCCACGCCTGGCTGGACACGGCGGTGTTGATCGGTACCGCTTCACTGGCCTATGGGCAAGGCAGCACCAGCTTTGGCCTGGGTGCGGCCGCTGGCTCTTTGCTGTGGTTCCTGAGTTTGGGTGCGGCCGCCTTCTGGCTGGGTCGGCGTCTGAACTCGTTGCGCGTTTGGCGCGCACTCGATGCGGGGGTGGCCTTAATGATGTGGGGCACCGTGGTGTGGCTGGCTTTGAGTTTGGTGCCTTGAGGTCACGGCCGATTGCGGTCAGCCACAGGAAGAACATCGCGGATCGCCTATCGGTTTTCGCCCACGGGGTGGGCTCCTACACAAAACGCATTGGCTGCAGACTCCTTTGCTGCAGATTCAGCGCGTCAACCAGCGCCGCGCCGCAAAGCTCAGCACATCCACACACGCCACCATCAGCAACATCGCGCCCAAGATCGTGGCGGTTTTGTTCATGTGGAACAAGCCCATGTGGAAAGACAGCAACTGGCCCAGACCGCCCGCGCCCACCACACCCAACACAGCGGCGGCGCGGATGTTGTTTTCCCAGCGGTACAGCGTGTAGCTCATGAGCTGCGGCAAGACCTGGGGCAAGGTGGCATAAAAGAACACGCGCAGCGGCCTTACGCCTTGGGTGCGCAGTGCGTCGCCGGGGCCGGTGGGGATGTTCTCCATGGCCTCGGCAAACAGGCGCCCCAGCACGCCGCTGGTGTGCAGTGCCAGCGCCAACGTGCCCGCCATGGGGCCCAAGCCCGCAGAGATCAACAGCAACGCGGCCCACACCAGTTCGGGGATGGCACGCAAGGCATTGAGCAACCAGCGTGTGGGGCTGCGCAGCCAAGCCGGGTCTTGGTTGGACAAGCGACTGGCGGGCACGGCGAGCGCCAAGCCCAGCACCGCCGCAATGGCCGTGCCCAGCGCCGACATGGCCAGGGTTTCCCAAGCGGCCCAAGCCACTTTTTTCACAAACACGGGCGACAGATCGGGCGGGAAAAACTCGGCCACAAAGCGGCCCATGCTGCGCACCGCCTCCATCGATGCAAAAGCCGCCCAATCCAGATTCAGCGAGACAAAACTGGCGACCACCAAGACGAGCAAGGCGAAAGTAAACCAGCAGGCGCGGCAGCGTGCATCAAAAATCGGTGGCGGCAATTTGTAGGGTGGGTTGGCCGCTTCGCGTGAAAAAGACTTCATGCCAACGCCTTTCTCAGCCAGGCGCTTACGCGGTCGGCCAGCGCCACCAAGGCGATGAACACCAGCAGCAAAGTGGCCACCTCGCCGCCGTTGAACATCTTCATCGAGTTGTCCAGCTGCTGACCCAGACCGCCTGCGCCCACAAAGCCCAGCACCACCGAAGATCGTATGGCGCATTCCCAGCGGTAAACGGTATAAGACGCCAGCTCGGCCGCATGGCTGGGCAGCAGCGCATAGACAAAAGCCTGCAGGCGGCCGCTGCCGTTGCGCATCAAGGTCTGGGTGGCGTGGCTCTCGCCACTCTCCAGAATCTCGGCGTACACCTTGCCCAGCATGCCACCATAGGTCAGGGCAATGGCCAGCACACCCGCCGTGGGCCCCAGGCCCACGACACGAACAAACACCAGCGCCCAAACCAACTCCGGGATGCTGCGCAGCAGGATCAAAGTGGCGCGCACGCACCAACGCAACACCGTTGGCCAGCGGTCCATCCGGCCCGATAACGCCGACAACGACAACACCCGCGTGGCCAGCAAACTCAAAGGCACGGCCAGCACCAGCGCCAGCGTGACGCCCGCGGTGGCCATGGCCACAGTGCGCCAAGTTTCGCGCGCCACCATCTGCATGAATTCGGCGTTGTAAACCAGCGGCCAAAAGCTGCCCAGAAAGTCGGCGGTGACCTTGCGGTTTTCAGGCGCCCACAACACCCACAAACGGAATTCGGTGGCCACACCCAGCGGCCACAACAAGACCAACGCGAGGCTCAGCCAGAACACGCGTGCGGCAAAGGCCGGATCGCGCACAGGCGCATGCGGTCGCGGACGGTCAGCAGGCAAGGGGGACACAGAGGCGGACATGGGCGGTGCGCGTGACGTGAAGGACCTGGCCGCGTCAGCGGCAATGCATCACCACGGGCGCAGGCTTTGCCGGTGCAGCATCAGGCAATACCACAGGCGGCACCTCGCCACGCAACTCGTGCTCGTACTGGTCGTACAAATGCGCCAAACGCTCGGGGCTGACCTGTGCAGACGGCAAATCAAACACCAGCTGCCCCTCGCGCAGGCCGATGATGCGGGGGAAGTGCGCCAGCGCCATGTCCACCTGGTGCAGCGTGGCGACCAGCGTGACTTGGCGCTCGACCGCCAGGTTCACCAAAGCGGCCATGGCCATGCGGGCACGCATCGGATCGAGCGCCGACAGCGGCTCGTCGATCAGCCACAAGCTGGCAGGGGCCAGCAGGGCGCGGGCCAGGCCCACACGCTGGCGCTCACCGCCCGAGAGGCGGTCCACCCGGTCGAACAATTTGTCACCCAAGTCAAAGTGCACCAACGCTTCGTACGCGGCAGGGATATCGGTCGGGTAAAACAACGAACGCAAACTGGCCCACAAACCCATGGCGGGCAAGCGCCCGGCCAGCACCGAGCTCACCACGCGTTGGCGCGGCGGCAGCGGTGGCACCTGTGGGGCCAGAAACAACTGGCCGCGCAAACGCCGCAAGGCCCGTGCGGGCAACGTCCAAGGGTTCACTCCGCCCAACTGCAGGTGACCTTTCGTGGGCGGCTGTGCGCAAGCCAGCACCTGCAACAAGGTCGTCTTGCCCGCGCCCGAAGGGCCAATGATGGCCACCTGCTCTCCAGCGGCCAGCTGCAAATTCAATGCACGCAAGGCCGCTAGCGCACCAGGCAGCGCTGCCGGATGCCTGGCTTCAAGGGCTTGAAGGTCGATGTTCACAGCGCTGCTGCTCAAGCTTTAAAGCAAGCCTGCGCTGCGGGCAGCGGACTCCAATCCTTTGTAATTTTCAGGGGTGGTGGGCACATAGCGGGTGGCACGGTTGAGCTTCAGAATTTCGGCATGCTCGGGGTTGGCAGGATTCAGCGCCAACAAGGCGGCCTTGATTTTTTCGCGCAAATCGGCAGGCATGTCGGCATGCACCGACCAGTTGTAGTTGAAGTACGGCGCGGTGGTGAAGAACACGTTCACGTCTTGCGTGTTGACCTTGTTTTCGGCCACGAACTTTTTCCAAACCGTGATGTCGAGTGCAGCAGCATCGACCTTACCGCTGACCACCGAGGCGATGGTGGCGTCGTGTGCGCCGCTGTAGGCGATGCGTTTGAAGTCTTTCTCAGGGTCGATGTTGGCTTGCAACAAGAAGCTGCGCGGCATCAGGTGACCTGAGGTGCTGCTTTGCGAGCCAAACGACACCTGCTTGCCCTTCATGTCGGCCAAGGTCTTGATGCCCGAGTTGGTTTTGGAGATGAATACCGACTGGAATTTGGTGTCTTCTTCGCGCTGCGCCAAAGGGACGACCTTGCCGCCCGAACGGATGCTGGCTTGCACGAAGGTGAAGCCACCGAACCAGACCACATCGACCTTTTTGTTCACCAGCGACTCCACGGCAGCAGGGTAGTCGGTCACGGGCGTGAACTGCACCTTCATGCCCAGCTGTTTTTCCAGGTAATTGGCCAAGGGGGTGAACTTGCGCACCTGCTCGGTGGCCGCTTCTTCGGGGATGGTGGTCACACGCAGCGTGGTTTGCGCACTGGCGTGGCTCATGGCCGACAAGGCCAGCAGACCCATGCAAGCGGTGGACAGGATTTTGGTGAGGAGGGTGTGGAACATGGTGACTTTACAAAAAACAAGAAAGCAGATTACACCCTGAAATCCTTGCACCCCGTGCTGCTGGGGCCAAACCTGCACCGTCCTGCAGCTTGAGCACTGGCTTAATATCCCTCCATGAGCACGCCCCAATTCATCCAGCTGTACCAGCAAAACGCCGCCGCCGTGGCGCATGAACTCTTGCAGGGCCTGAGCGCCCCACATGCATTCACTTCGCCCAAATACCTGTACGACGCACTGGGCTCGCGCCTGTTCGAGGCCATCACTGAGCTGCCCGAGTACGACCTGACCCGCACCGAGGCCCAACTGATGCAGTTGCACAGCGCCAGCATGGCCTCTCACTTGCCGCGCGGCGCTTGCTGGATCGATCTGGGCGCAGGCAATTGCGAAAAAGCCGGGCGCTTGCTCGGCCCCATGGGTGCCGGCCGCTATGTGGCGGTGGACATCTCGGTAGACTTTGTGCGCCAAGCCCTGGACGTGCTGCAGCGCCAGCACCCCGGCTTGCCCATGGCGGGTCTGGGTGTCGACTTTTCGGGCGGTCTGCAGCTGCCTGCCGAGTTGGCGCTCGACCCAGCGCAAAAACGTGTGCTGTTTTACCCCGGTTCAAGCATAGGCAATTTCACGCCCGAACAGGCGCAGGATTTCCTGCGCAATTTGCACATCGC
Source organism: uncultured Burkholderiales bacterium (assembly GCA_903953985.1). GTDB lineage: Bacteria > Pseudomonadota > Gammaproteobacteria > Burkholderiales > Burkholderiaceae_C > Limnohabitans_A. The sequence goes on along the minus strand of CAJBLW010000587.1, from coordinate 1,142 downwards.
CTGCGGGACAGCACCTGGCAGCGGTTTGCTGATCGGGGTAGATTTGCTCAAGGACCCCACCGAACTGGAGGCCGCTTACGACGACGCACTTGGCGTGACCGCCGCCTTCGATCTAAATTTGTTGCTGCACATCAACCGTCTGGTGGGCAGCGACTTTGAGGTTCGCGACTGGCGGCACCTGTCACGCTTCAACGCGCAGCAATCGCGCGTGGAGATGCACCTGCAGGCGCGCCACGCTCTGACGGTGCAGTGGCCCGGTGGCCAGCGCCAGTTTGCAGCAGGGGAGACCATCCACACCGAAAACGCCTGCAAATGGACCGTGAAGAACTTTGCGTCATTGCTGCTGTCAGCAGGCTTTGGATCGAACCGTGTCTGGACCGATCCGAAAGATCGTTTTGCAGTGTTTTGGGCAACGGCCTGAGCTTGTCGCCCATTTGATTGGGCCACTGAACAAGCCTGCCCATAATGAATCCAAACCAGCGTTCGTGCTGCGTTCATATTCATCACCAGGAGACTTGCATGTTGAACGATCTGAAAGACAAAGTGGTTCTGATCACCGGCTCGAGCACGGGCATCGGCGCTGCAGCTGCTGTGGCCTTTGGCAAGTTGGGTGCCCGCGTGGCCGTGCACTACAACAGCAGCCAGGGGCCTGCCGAAGAAGTCCTGAGCCGCGTCAAGGCCACGGGCGCGCAGGCGATTTTGCTCAAAGGCGATGTGCTCGAATCGGCGCAATGCCAACGGCTCGTGGACGAAACCGTCAAGGCTTTTGGCCGCATCGACATTCTGATCAACAACGCTGGTGCTCTGGTACAACGGGTCCCCATTGAAGAAATCACCGATGAATTGTTCGACAACGTGGTGTATCTGAACGTGCGCTCGGCCATGATGTGCACGGCCGCTGCGGTGGCGGCCATGCGCCAGCAAGGCCAAGGCGGTGTGGTGATCAACGTGACCTCAGTGGCGGCCCGTCACGGCGGCGGCGCAGGTGCCTCGCTGTATGCAGGCTCCAAGGGATTCGTCTCCACCATGACTCGGGGGCTGGCCAAGGAACTGGTCAAGGACAACATCCGCGTCAATGCTGTGGCGCCGGGCGTCATCACCACCCCGTTTCACGAGCGTTTTTCAACCCCACAAATGCTCGA
>CAJBLW010000586.1 GCA_903953985.1 uncultured Burkholderiales bacterium | reverse complement strand
GGCAACAAGGCACCAAGGCCATGAACTTGGCTCGCTTGGTCAGGCCAAAAGCAATGGCGTCATCGGTGGCGGTGTCGCAGGCATGCAGCGCGGTGACCACGTCGATCTGTTCGGGCAAGTCGGTGCTTTGGGCGGAATCGGCCACGCTGACGTTCAAAAAGCGCATGCGATCAAAGCCCAGCTTTTGAGCCAACGCTTTCGACGATTCCACCAGTTCGCTGCGCGTTTCGATGCCGTAGATCGTGCCCCGACCCAGGGCTTTGAAAAACAGGTCATAAATGATGAAGCCCAGATACGACTTGCCAGCACCATGATCGGCCAGCGTGGGACCGGTGTCGCTGGCGGGCAACTCTTTGAGCAGTTTTTCGATGAACTGGAACAGGTGGTAGACCTGCTTGAGCTTGCGGCGCGAGTCCTGGTTCAGCTTACCCTCGCGGGTCAGGATGTGCAGTTCTTTGAGCAACTCCACCGACTGGCCGGGGCGCACTTCGGGCGGCAGCTCGGGGACAGCGGCCACTTCGGCAGATCGCTTTTTCATGGGCTGGGCCCTACATCCAACTTTTTCCAGCCCTCAGCCCCCAGCTTGTCCATCGTCTCAATGTTGGTTTCGTAAATCATTTCGGCTTCGGGGAAAGCCTCCACCGCCCGGTCAATGCTTTCCTCGCGCAGCAGGTGCAGCGTGGGGTAAGGCGAGCGGTTGGTGAAATTGCCGATGTCGTCCAGCTCGGTGTCGGCAAACTGGAATTGCGGGTGAAAACTGGCCACCTGAAACACGCCCTCCAAATCGAGCTCTTGCAACACGGCGTCGGCTTCGTCCAGAAAGTCGTTGAACTCCAGAAAATCCTGCAGCATCTGCGGCACGATCAAGAGCACGGTCTCACGCTTTTCGGCGTCCAGAGCGGCCAGTGCCTGTAACTGCTCAATCAACTCGTCGCGCAGGCCCTCAAGGCCTTTGGCTTCGCTCAGCACGTAATGGATCTGGCCCTTGACATGCGGGGCTTTGGCAAAAGGGCACAGGTTGAGGCCAATCACGGCGCGCTCAAGCCAGCGTACGGTGTCGGCGATTTCGGGGATGTTCAGGTCGGTCATGGGCGAGATTGTGCCTGCGAGAGCAAGCGTCCTGCCATCCAAGCCAGCACCGCACCCACCGCACAACACCCCACCGTGACCAGCGGCGTGAGCTGCCAGCCGCCTGCCCGCGCGGCCACGGCCGCCACCACGGGGGGCCCGACGAACTGGCCCAGGGCTGAGAGTTGCTGCACCCAGCCCACGGTGGTGGCCACTTGTTGCTCGCCAGGGGCCAGACGCACGGCCAAGCTGAACAGCGTGCCCGGCACCAGGCCGCCCATGCCCGAGAACAACAGCACCCCGGCAAAGCGCCACCAAGGCAGGCTTTCGGTGAAGGGCGCAAAGGCCACCGTGCTGCCCAGCGCCATGGCCCCAAAACCCAGCCACAGCGTGGCGCGGGGTGCCCAGCCGCGCTGCAGCAAGCGGCCTGAGGCCATATTGCCAATGATGTTAACGGCCGCCGCCAAGGCCGTGAGCACGCCCAGCAGCGCGCCGTTCACGCCTGCAGCGGCGTAAATGGACGGCAAGAAACCCACCACTGCCAACCACTGGCCCGAGTACATGCCAAAAGTGAGTGCCACCAGCCAAGGGCCGCGGGCGCTCAAGGTGCGGCGCAGACGCTGCCGGGCACCTTGTCCAGCTGCGGCTGTATGGGCCACTGGGTCGGCGGGCACACTACGCCACAACCAAGCCGCCATGGCCAGCGACACCCCCGCAAACAAACCCCACCACGCACCCCAGCCCCAAACCGGAATGAACAGCGGCCCAACCAGCAAGGCCAGCGCCGTGCCCGTGGGCATGTACGCGCCCCACACGCCCAGCATGCCCGGCAGTTGAGCCACAGGCACCAGGCGACGAATCAGGGCGGGTGCGGGCAAGGCCACCAGCAAAAAGCCCAAGCCTTCGATGGCCCGCAGTGCCAGCAAAACGGTGACCGAGGTGGCGAATGCGCCCGACCCACTGGCCAGCGCCAGCAGGCACAAGCCACGCACCATGCTGCGCCGCAGGCCCATGCCATCGGCCCACAAGCCCATGAACACCGCCAGGCTCATGCCGGCGAGTTGAACCATGGACAAGAGGAACCCAGACTGCACCAGCGTCAGGCCCAACTCAGCCTGCAGCGCCGGCAAGGCGGGCGGCAGCTTGCCAACCTGCAAGGCCGCCACGCCGCCTGCGAGGACGACAACCCAGGCGGCGCGCTGGGCGGGCACCAGACTCACAGCAACTTGCGCCCCGTCAGGCGTTCATGTTCGCGCAGGGCGAAGCGGTCGGTCATACCGGCAATGTAGTCGGCCACTGTGCGATGCAGGTGGGTGGCGGCGGCAAAGTCGGTGGGCATTTCTGCAGGCTGGGCCACATAAGCAGCAAACAACTCGTGCACCACCTGCTGCGCCTGTACAGTGGTGTGCATGACTTGCGGATGGCGATACAGTTTCGCAAACAAAAACTTTTTGAGTTCGCTGCTGCGCTCCTTCATGTCGGTACTGAAGACCACCAACGGACCAGCACAACGGGCTTCCTCGAGCGTGTTCACACCGGCTTGGATCACCGCCTGCCGCGTAGTGTCGATCACGTCGTACACCTGATCGCTCAGCATACGGCGGATGGTTTCATACAAAAATCGTCTCGGCTTGGCCGACAAACCTGGGTGCTCGCCCAAGGTTTGCTGGTGGTAATGTGCAAACAGCTTGACCTCCAGCAATTGCTCGAGTGTGATCAGCCCCGATCGCACACCATCGTCGATGTCGTGGGCGTTGTAGGCGATCGCGTCGGCCAAGTTGCACAGCTGCGCCTCCAAGCTGGGCTGGGTGCGGTCGATGAAGCGACGCGCCACGCCACTGGGCTCAGACCGCTCCAGCTGCTCGGCATTGACGCGTGAGCAATGCTTGAGAACGCCTTCGCGGGTTTCAAAGCTCAGGTTCAGGCCGTCAAAAGCTGGGTAGCGTTCTTCGAGTTGGTCGACCACGCGCAGACTTTGCAGGTTGTGTTCAAACCCACCGTGTTCACTCATGCATTCGTTGAGTGCATCTTGTCCGGCGTGGCCGAAAGGCGTGTGACCCAAGTCGTGCGCCAGCGCAATGGCTTCCACCAAATCCTCGTTCAGGCCCAAGGCCCGGGCAATCGAGCGGCCCAGCTGCGCGACTTCGAGCGAGTGCGTGAGCCGCGTGCGGAACAAATCGCCTTCGTGATTCAGGAACACCTGAGTTTTGTAGACCAGCCGCCGAAACGCGGTGGAGTGCACGATGCGGTCCCGGTCGCGCTGGAAAGCGTTGCGCGTGGGCGCTGGGGCTTCAGCAAACCGTCTACCCCGGCTGTACGCAGGGTCACAAGCCAGCGCCGACAAGCTGGCCAGTGGCTGGCTTGAACCCACGGGCATTTCCAGTGATTCGGCGAACATGGCTATCAAGCACAGCAGGCGTTGATCACCTCGCGCACCATAGCATCGGGTGCGCCACAAACCGTCGCTTTGCCGGGGCCATCGATCACCACAAACTGGATATCGCCGCCGATGGCTTTTTTATCGAGGCGCATGTGCTCGATGTAATGGCCTGCGTTGTCGGCCACATCGATCACCGGGCCGCGAACCGGCAAGCCCGCGCGTTCGATCAGGGCGCGCAAGCGCGCCACAAAAGCCACATCGACGCGTCCCAAGCGTTGCGACAGCTCGGCCGCCATGACCATGCCGCAACCCACGGCTTCGCCGTGGAGCCAGACGCCAAAGCCCAAGCCCGCCTCGATGGCGTGGCCAAAGGTGTGGCCAAAATTCAGGATGGCGCGCAGGCCCGCTTCGCGCTCGTCTTGCCCGACCACCCAGGCCTTGATCTCGCAGCTGCGTTGGACGGCGTGCGCCATCGCGGCCGGGTCTTGCGTCATGAGCGCGTCGATGTTCGCCTCGATCCAGGCCAGGAAATCCATGTCGGCAATCGGGCCGTATTTGATGACCTCGGCCAAACCCGCGCTCAGCTCGCGCGGGGGCAAGGTGGTCAGGGTGTTCAGGTCGCACACCACGCGAACCGGCTGGTAGAACGCGCCGATCATGTTTTTGCCCAGCGGGTGGTTGATGGCCGTCTTGCCGCCCACCGACGAATCGACCTGCGACAAAAGCGTGGTGGGCACCTGCACAAAGGGCACACCGCGCATGTAACTGGCGGCCGCAAAACCCGTCATATCGCCCACCACACCGCCGCCCAATGCAAACAGCACCGTCTTGCGGTCACAGCCTTGGCGCAGCAGCGCATCAAAAATCAGGTTCAGGGTCTGCCAGTCTTTGTGCGCCTCGCCGTCGGGCAGCACCACGGTGTGGACTTGCTTGTAATGCGGGGCGATGGCGCTGCGCAAAGCGGCCTCGTACAGCGGGGCAATCGTGTCGTTGGTCACGATCATGGCTGTTGTCGCCTTGGGCAGGCCGACCCAGGTGTCGGGGCGGCCGAGCAGGCCTTGGCCAATCTGGATGTCGTAACTGCGGTCGTCCAGCGAAATGGCGACCGTTTGGATGGGCGTGGTTTGGGGGGTGGATGTGGACTCGGACATGCCCCCAAGTGTAGGGGTTTGGGGCTGCGCGTGGACACATGGCAGAGCTTGTCGCCCTGGCCATGTGTCCAATCGGGTGCATCAGAGTTTGAAGGCCACCACTTTTTGGGTCTGCTCACCCAGGCCGTCGATGCCCAAACGCATCACATCGCCGCGCTTCAAGAACACCGGCGCTGGCTTGCCATCCACTTTGACGCCCATGCCCACGCCCGGTGGCGTGCCGGTGGTGATGATGTCGCCTGGCTCGAGGGTCATGAACTGGCTCACGTAACTCACCAGTTTGGCCACGCCAAAAATCATGGTCTTGGTGTTGCCGGTTTGATAGCGCACGCCGTTCACGTCCAGCCACATGCCCAGGGCTTGTGGGTTGGGCACTTCGTCCCGCGTGACCAGCCAAGGGCCCACGGGGCCGAAGGTGTCGCAACCCTTGCCCTTGTCCCAGGTGGCGCCGCGCTCGAGTTGGTATTCACGCTCGCTCACATCGTTCACCACACAGTATCCCGCCACATGGTTCAGCGCATCTTTTTGCGTGACATAGCGGGTGCGGGTGCCGATGACGATGCCCAACTCGACCTCCCAGTCGGTTTTTTTGGAGCCTTTGGGCAGCATCACGTCGTCATCCGCACCTTGAATGCAAGAGATGGTTTTGGTGAACACAATCGGCTCGGCCGGGATGGGCATGTTCGACTCGGCCGCGTGGTCGGCGTAGTTCAGGCCAATGGCAATGAACTTGCTGGTGTACGAGATGGGCGTGCCAAAGCGTTTTTTGCCGCGCACCAGGGGCAGTTTGTCGGTCTTGACCTTGGCCAGCTTGGCCAGGGCCTTGTCGTTCAGTTGGTCAGGCGAGATGTCCTTGACCACGCCACTAAGGTCGCGCAAGCGGCCATCGGCGTCGATCAGGCCGGGTTTTTCTTTGCCAACTTGGCCATAGCGAACGAGTTTCATAGTTGCCTTTCAGTGTTTAAAAAATCAATAAGTGGAACGGCCACCGGACAGATCAAAGACCGCGCCAGTGGAGAAGGAACATTCTTCGGTGCTCAGCCAGGTGACCATGGCTGCGACTTCTTCGGGCTCGCCAAAGCGGGCCATCGGAATTTTGGAGAGCATGAACTGGATGTGCTCGGGCGTCATTTGATCAAAAATCGCCGTCTTCACAGCCGCCGGGGTGACACAGTTCACACGCACACCGGTGTCGGCCAACTCCTTGCCCAACGATTTGGTCAGCCCAATCACGGCGGCTTTACTCGCGCTGTACGCGCTGGCGTTGGGGTTGCCATCTTTACCCGCGACCGATGCGATGTTGACGATGCGCCCGTAATTGCGGGTCTTCATGTGCGCGCTCAGTTCGCGGCAGCAATGAAACAGGCCATGCACGTTCACATCGAACACCTGCTTCCATGCGTCCACCGGGTAGTCCCACACTTTGACGTTGGGGCCGGTGATGCCGGCGCTGTTGACCAGCACATCGACGCCCGCCAGCGCCGTGGTCTGCGCCGTGGCTTGCACCACCGAATCGTGGTTGGCCACATCGACCTGCACGGTGTTGACCACCGCACCCAGCTGGCCTTTGCGCAGTTGCTCGGCCGCTTGGGCCATGCCCGCCACATCACGGTCCCAGATGGTGACCCGTGCACCGGATGCGAGCATGCGCTGCGCGATGGCATAGCCCAAACCGGTGGCTGCACCGGTGATGACCGCGTGACGGCCTTTCATGTCGAGCAAGTTCATGTGTGTCTTTCTTCGATTGAAGTGTGGTGGTTCAAATGGTCATGCCACCGTCGACCATGTAGGCATTGCCTGTGGCGAAGATGGATTCGTCGGAAGCGAGAAAGGTCACGATGGGCGCGATCTCGTGCGCTTGGGCCAAACGCCCCATGGGCTGGCGGTTGATGAAGTCCTGACGCGCCTGTACTGGGTCGGCATAGCTGTTGATGCGGTCTTGCAGCGAAGGCGTGTCCACGGTCCCGGGGCAAATGCAATTGCAGCGGATGCCCTTACGCACATAATCGGCCGCCACGCTTTTGGTCAGGCCAATCACGGCCGCTTTGCTCGCGCCATAGATGAAACGGTTGGGCAGACCGCGAACACTGGAGCACACGCTGGCCATGTTGATGATGCTGCCGCCTTGGCCGTCTTTTTCAAACTGCGCCAGCATTTTGGGGATGGCCGCCTGGATCATCCAGAACTGCGATCGCACGTTCAGGTTGAAAGCAAAATCCCAATCCTCGTCGGTGGCCAGTTCGATGTTGCCGTTGTGCACAAAGCCTGCGCAGTTGAAAATGATGTCGATGCGCGGCAGGCTGGCCACTTGAGCGGCAATCGCTTTTTTGTCGAGCACGTTCAGAACGGCAGTGTGAACATTCGCATTGCCCTGGTAGGCTTTGAGCAGTTCGGCGTTCACATCGGTCGCATAGACCGTGGCGCCTTCGGCCGCCATGGCCAATGCCGCCGCTTGGCCAATGCCCTGACCGGCAGCGGTGACGAGTGCAATTTTTCCTTTGAGTCTCATGGTGCTTTTATCTCCAGTTGGGTGATCTGTCGTGCGGTGATGGCAGCCCAGTCCCAAGCGATGCCCAGGCCGGGGGAGTTGGGCGGCAGGGCGAACCCGTCTTGCACTTGCATGCGCGAAGTGGTGATGTCGTCGAGCTGCGGGATGTATTCGACCCATGTGGCGTTGGGCACGGCCGCGCACAGGCTCACATGCAATTCCATCAAGAAGTGCGGGCACACCGCCACGTCAAAGGTTTCGGCCAGGTGCGCAGTTTTTATCCAGGGCGTGATGCCGCCAATGCGCGCCACATCAGGTTGCACGATTGAGCAAGCGCCCTGCTCCAAGTATTCGCGAAACTGCATTGGGTGGTACATCGACTCGCCCACCGCCACGGGGATGGTGGTGTGCTCGCGCAACTGGCGGTGGCCCGACACGTCTTCGGCGGGCATGGGCTCTTCGATCCAGGCCAGACCCAACCCATCAAAAGCGCGCGCACGGCGCACCACCTCGGCACGGTTGAAGCCCTGGTTGGCATCGGTCATCAACTCAAAGCCCGGCCCCACCGCCTCGCGCACGGCACTCAGGCGCGCCACGTCTTCGCTCACATGGGGGCGGCCGATCTTGATTTTGGCCCCTTTGAAACCTTGGGCTTGTGCCTCCAGCGTTTGGTCCACCAGCGCCTGGGGAGACAAATGCAGCCAGCCGCCTTCGGTGGTGTACAGCGGCACGCGCGGCTGCGCACCGCCCAGCAACTGCCAAAGCGGCAGGCCCTGGCTCTGCGCACGCCAGTCCCACAAAGCGGTGTCCACGCAGGCCAGTGACAAGCTGGTCATGGCCCCCACAGCGGTGGCATGGGTGTGGAAAAACAGATCTTTCCAGATGGCTTCGACCATGACCGGGTTACGACCAATCAGGCGCGGTGCCAAGTGATCCTTGAGCAAGGCCATGACCGAAGAGCCACCGGTGCCAATCGTGTAGGCGTAACCCGTGGCGTCGATACCGTCGCTGCAATGGAGTGTGAGCAAAATCGTTTCTTGCGTCACAAAGGACTGGATGGCGTCGGTGCGCAAGACCTTGGGCGGCAAGTTGACTTGCCGAAGGCTCACACGGTCAATGGTGACTTGGGGCATAAAAAGCGAACGCGCTAGGCAAAACGATCAATGGGAACAAAACGAATGAGAAAAGAGAGAATGGAAAGGTTAGACAGCATGCGGCGCTCGACCCCGAAGGTGCGTCTTTTTTGCGACACACACCCTACGGGTTTGTGCGGAGTGGCATGCTTGCTTGACCATGTGATGATTGTGCAACTGGTCTGACCACTTGTCCAATTCACGTTATCCCTGATTCCCTATGCCCTTGCATACCGTGGCCCCACAGCGCTTGTACCGCCAGATTGCCGAACAACTTCGGCAGCTGATGGTGTCGGGCGAGTTCGGGCTGGGTTCGCGTCTGCCGGCCGAGCGCGACCTGGCCGTGCAGCTGGGCGTGAGCCGCCCTTCGGTGCGCGAAGCCCTGATCGCGCTGGAAGTGGAAGGCATGATCGAGGTGCGCACGGGGTCTGGCATTTATATTCGGCAAAACACCGCGGCCAAGTCGACATTGTCTACGGCGGAGTTGGACGACAACACCCCTGCCAACTGGGGGCCTCTGGAGGTCATGAGCGCCCGCATTCTGGTCGAGGCCGAAGTGGCGGCCCTTGCCGCTGCCAACGCCCAAAAGGGCGACCTCAAAGCCATCAAGAGCGGACTGCAACAAATGAAGCTCGAAGCCGCGCGGGATGAAGTGCCTCGCCAAGGCGATGAAGCGTTTCACGAAGCCATTGCCCAAGCCTGCGGCAACAGCGTGCTGTTGGACACGGTGCAGCGCTACTGGATGGCCCGTAACGGGCCCTTGTTTGAACGGCTGGGTGATTATTTTGAACACCCCGTCTCATGGCAAACCGCCATTGCAGAACACATGGAAGTGATGCAGGCTATCGAGGCGCGTGACAGCAGCGCGGCCCGAAAAGCCATGCAAAAGCACCTGAAACAAGCCCACAAAAGATACAGCGCGAGCTGGCGCCGCGCACCCGCCCGTTAGGGTGGTTTTTCTGTTCCCGCGTCAGCAAATTTCAAACCCCAATGAGGAGACCAAGATGAGCAAACGATTCACACTGAAAACCCTGGCCGCCGTCGGCGCCATAACCATGGGCACGCTGCTGGTCAGCACCGGCGCCATGGCCCAACAAAAAATCAAATGGGCCCACGTCTACGAAACATCAGAGCCGTACCACACCGAATCGGTATGGGCCGCCGAAGAGATCAAAAAGCGCAGCAACGGCAAGTTCGATATCCAGGTCTTCCCGGCCTCCACACTGGGCAAAGAGACCGACATCAACCAGGGCCTGACGCTGGGCACGGTGGACATGATCATCAGCGGCTCTTCGTTTGCGGCACGCAATTACCCACGGTTTGGTATCGCTTACTACCCCTTCATCTTTCGGGATGATGCACATTTAATCGCCTACTCCAAAAGTCCAATTTTCCAGGAAATGGTCAACGAATTTCGCGCCAAGACCGGCATCCAGGTCACGGCCTACACCTACTACGGAGCACGCCACACCACGGCTCAAAAAGCATTCACCAATTGCGAAGGCATGAAGGGCATCAAGATCCGTGTGCCCGACGTGCCCGCCTATCGCGCCACACCTGAGTCCTGCGGCGCCAACCCCACGCCCATCGCTTTTGCCGAGGTGTATCTGGCCCTGCAAAACGGGACCGTGGAAGCGCAAGAAAACCCCTTGACCACCATCGAAGCCAAGAAGTTTTTTGAAGTGCAAAAAGCCATCATGTTGACAGGTCACATCGTGGACGGTTTGATCACTCAAGTTGCGCCTCACTTATGGAATAAATTGAGCGATGCAGAAAAAAGAATGTTCACTGAAGTGACGCAGCAAGCTGCAGCGCGTGCCACCGCCAAGATCAAAGCGCGAGAAGTCGAGTTGGTGGACGAGTTCAAGAAAAAAGGCCTGCAAATCGTACAGGTGGACCGCAAATCTTTCCAGGATGCTGTCCTGAAAAACAAACCCCTGACCTCCATGGGTTTCACGCAGTCTGACTTTGACAAGATCCAAGCGGCCAAGTAAGCCAGAGGAGCCCTTTGGCTGAACAGGTCGGACCCGCAGGGTCCGACCTGCTGCGTTTTTTCGATTTCAAGGATTCCCCCATGAGCAAACTCCCCGACCTCGACGCCATGCCCAAAGTCATGGGCGACGACGGCCAGTTTCACGCCACCGATGAAGAGGTTGACCTGTCAGGCACGCCCATCGAGGCCTGGGTAGCGCTGGCTTTTTTCTGGGCCTTGGGGCTTACCGTTTTTTACCAATTTTTCACGCGCTACGTGATGAACAACTCGGCCTCTTGGACCGAAGAAATTGCACGTTATTTGCTGATCGCAGCCGTATTCACAGGGGCCACCATCGGCGTGGCCAAAAACAACCACATCCAGGTGGACTTTTTCTTTCGATTCATGCCCGACTGGATGGGCCGCGCCATGGGCACTGTGGTCGATGTGATGCGCATCGCCTTCTTTGCGGCCGCCACCTTCCTGACGGGCCAGATGATGCAAAAGCTGGGCAGCTACAAAATGACCATCATCGATTTGCCGATGAACCTGGTTTATGGCGTGGTGATGGCCGGTTTTGCGGCCATGTGCTTGCGCGCCGTATGGGTGGCCAAGGTGCATTGGCAACGCGGTTACACCGTGCTGCAACGCCCCGAATCTGAAATGACCGACCGCTGAAACGCCGATAGAAAGTTCTCCATGTTGAAGATCCTTTTCCTCATCCTCATGAGTGGCGGTATCCCGGTGGCCATTGCCATGGCGGGCGCGTCACTGATTTACCTTTTGTTTGTCGAAAGTTCGCCGCCCTTTGTGGTGATCCACCGCATGGTCTCGGGCATCGACAGCTTTCCACTCCTGGCCGTACCCTTCTTCATTCTGGCGGGCAACCTGATGAACAACGCGGGCATCACCAACCGCATTTACAACTACGCGCTGGCCCTGGTGGGCTGGCTCAAAGGTGGCTTAGGTCACGTCAACGTGGTCGGTTCGGTCGTGTTTGCGGGCATGAGCGGCACGGCCATTGCCGACGCGGCAGGCTTGGGCACCATCGAGATCAAG
>CAJBLW010000585.1 GCA_903953985.1 uncultured Burkholderiales bacterium | reverse complement strand
GCCTTGCTCACGCGGTAGAGCGCGGCGTTGCCGCTGGTGGTCTCTTGCATGCTGCCCATGACCGAGCTGATGCAGGCGATCACGCCTTGCGTTTCTTGAACCAAGGACACGATTTGGGGGATGAACTGCATCGCGCCCATCACGTTGGTGTGCATCACAGCATCGAAACTGTCGCGGGTGGGTGGGGTGCTCGCGCTGGCACGGTCCATGGCGCCCGCCACGTAAATGGCCAGATCGATTTTTTCGCCGTCCAACTGCCGAGCTAGACCTGAGTGGCTGGCCGGGTTGGTCACGTCCAGACGCAAGGTTTGCGCGCCCAGCGCCTTCAGGCGTTCAAGTCCTTCATCGCTTCGGGCCGTCGCGATCACACGCCAGCCGTTGGCGATGTACTGATTGGCCAGTTCAAAACCGATACCACGCGATGCGCCGATGAGGAGGACAGTTTTCATGCATCACACCAATTCCAGCGCCACAGCCGTGCCTTCACCGCCGCCGATGCACAGCGTGGCCAGACCCTTCTTGAGACCACGGGCTTTAAGGGCATGGATCAACGTGACCATGATGCGCGCCCCGGATGCGCCAATAGGGTGGCCCAGCGCGCAAGCACCGCCGTTCACGTTGACCTTGTCGTGCGACACGCCAAGCTCTTTCATGAGGGCCATGGGCACCACGGCAAAGGCTTCGTTGACTTCCCACAGGTCCACGTCTTGCACCGTCCAGCCCGCTTTGGCCAAGGCCTTTTGGGTCGCGCCAACGGGGGCGGTGGCAAACCACTCGGGCTCTTGCGCGTGGGTGGCGTGACTGACGATGCGGGCCAGCGGTTTGCAGCCGAGTTTGGCGGCTGTGCTCTCACGCATCAACACCATGGCGGCAGCGCCGTCGTTGATGGACGAGCTGCTGGCGGCGGTGATGGTGCCGTCTTTCTTGAAGGCGGGCTTGAGCGATGTGATTTTGTCGAGCTTGACTTTGCCAGGGCCTTCGTCGATGGAGACCACGCGTTCGCCGTTGCGGTCTTTCACCGTGACGGGCGTGATCTCGGCAGCAAAGGCGCCCGACTCAGTGGCGGCTTTGGCGCGCTGCACGCTGGTGGTGGCGAAGTGGTCTTGTTCGGCGCGGGTGAAGCTGTATTTGGCGGCGCAATCTTCGCCAAAGGTGCCCATGCTGCGGCCGGCCTCGTAGGCGTCTTCCAGGCCGTCGAGCATCATGTGGTCGTAAATTTTGTCGTGGCCCATGCGGTAACCGCCACGGCCTTTGAGCATCAGGTAAGGCGCGTTGGTCATGCTCTCCATGCCGCCCGCCACCAACACATCGTGCGTGCCGGCCACCAGCATGTCGTGCGCGAACATGGCCGCGCGCATGCCCGAGCCACACATTTTGGACAGCGTGACCGCGCCTGCGCTCTTGGGCAAACCGCCCTTGAAGCCCGCTTGACGCGCCGGGGCCTGGCCCTGACCTGCCATCAGGCAGTTGCCAAACAGCACTTCGGTGACCAGCTCTGGTCTAATGCCAGCGCGCTCGACCGCGGCTTTGATGGCGGCACCACCCAGGTCATGGGCGGCCAGTGCAGAAAAGTCGCCCTGAAAGCTGCCCATGGGGGTGCGCGCCGCGCTGACGATGACGATGGGATCGGACATGGTTTTCTCCAGAAAAATCAAAAAACTCAACTTTGGTGCTCGGACTCAGCGAAAAAAACAAAGCCAGAGAGTCAATAACGCGCCTGTTCGTACCCGCCTTCACAGGCCGCCGCGCGGATAACGCTTGAAAGCGCTGCGAAACACGTCCACCACCTCGTGGCTGCCGCTCATGCTGACGCCCAAGTCTTTGGCCAGGCCGTCCTTGAGGCCATAACACCAACCGTGCACGCTGAGCTTTTGCCCGCGCGTCCAGGCGTCTTGCACCACATTGGTCAGGGCCACGTTGCCCACCTGCTCGATCACGTTCATCTCGCACAGGGCGTCTTCTTGCTCGGGCACCGTCAGGTGATCCAGGCGGCGACGGTGGCGCACCTTGACATCGTGCACATGGCGCAGCCAGTTGTCAGCCAAGCCCACACGCATGCCCCGCAGCGTGGCCAGCACGCCGCCGCAGCCGTAATGCCCCACCACCATGATGTGCTCGACCTTGAGGGCGTCGACCGCGTACTGGATGACCGACAGCGCGTTCAGGTCGGAGTGCACGACCACATTGGCCACGTTGCGGTGCACAAACACCTCGCCCGGGTCCAAGCCGGTGATCTGGTTGGCGGGCACGCGGCTGTCGGAGCAGCCGATCCACAAGTACTTGGGGTTTTGCTGGTTGGCCAGGCGTGAGAAAAAAGCCGGGTCGTCGCGCACCATGCGCGCCGACCATTGACGGTTGTTATCCAGAAGGTGTTGCAGTGAAGTAGTCATGGTGAGATTGTCGCTGGACTGGCCTACCGCTGGATGACGAACCGCTACAGCAGGTCTCGGCGAACAACTCGCGACCGATCAGCATGCGGCGGATT
>CAJBLW010000584.1 GCA_903953985.1 uncultured Burkholderiales bacterium | reverse complement strand
GCGGCGAAGAGCTGCCCGATGTCGATTCCCAGGCCTTTGCTGATGCGCGACAGCTTGTCATAGGTGAGCGACATCTTGTCGTTTTCTACCTTTGAGAGGGTGGAAACCGACAAGCCCGTTCGTTCGCTGACTTCGGCCAGTGTCCAGCCGCGCTGCTCGCGCACGGCTCGTACCATTGCCCCGGGTTTGGCAGGCAGGTTAAGGATTTCAGGCTCGGAGTCGCTCATGCATGTTCTTGGGTTAAAGGGTCAGAAACCAACGGTTGATGTTGCTGAATGTTAACCCGTTGCATCATATTCATGTTCTCTCCTGTGCGAGCCAGGCTTGGGCCAGCCGCACCCATGCCGATGCGCCGATCGGGATCAGGGCATCATTGAAGTCGAAGCTCGGGTTGTGCAGCATGCAGGGGCCCATGCCGTGCCCCGCATGGCGGTGGTCGCCATCGCCATTGCCGATCATGAAGTAGCAACCGGCCTTGGCCTCCAGCATGAAGCTGAAGTCCTCTGCACTCATGGTCGGCTCGAACGAATGGACGTTTGCCGGACCAACGAGTTCATGCAGCACGTCCTGCAGGAAGGCGGTCTCCATGGGATGGTTGGTAGTCGGCGGGCAGTTGCACTTGAACTCCATCTCGCAACGCGCGCCATGGGCCGCGCCGATGTTTTGCACCAACTGTCTCATCCGCGCCTCGACAAAGTCGCGCGCCTGTACTGAGAAGCAGCGCACGGTCCCGCGCAACTGGCAGCTGTCGGGCAGCACGTTCAGCGCGTCTCCGGCGTGTACCTGTGTGATCGACAGCACCACCGACTCGGATGGTTTGACATTGCGCGACACGATGGTCTGCAGCGCCGTGCCGATTTGGAAAGCCACCTGGATGGCGTCGATGCCTTGATCCGGCATCGCCGCGTGCGCGCCCTTGCCATGCACGTTGATGGTGAACTCGTTGCATGACGCCATCATCGGCCCCGGGCTGACTGCAAAGCTGCCCACAGGCAGGCCCGGCCAGTTGTGCGCGGCGAAGACGGCATCCACAGGAAACGCTCGAACAGGCCGTCGGCCATCATCGCCAAGGCACCAGTTCCGCCCTCCTCGGCAGGCTGGAAGATCAGCACGATGGTGCCGTCGAACTCCGCATGCAAGGCCAGGTGCCGCGACGCAGCCAGCAGCATCGCCGTGTGGCCGTCGTGGCCGCAGGCATGCATTCGGCCCGGGTGACGGCTGGCGTGGTCGAAGCGGTTGTGCTCTTCCACAGGCAGCGCATCCATGTCGGCGCGCAGGCCGATGGCGCGCTTGCCCTGGCCGCGCTGCAGAATGCCCACAACACCGGTGCGTCCGACGCCTCGCACCACTGGAATACCCCAGCCCTCTAGCAACTCGGCCACACGGGAGGCCGTGCGCTCTTCGGCAAAGCTCAGCTCAGGATGTGCGTGCAGGTCGCGGCGGATGGCCATGAACTCCGCTGCGCTGTCCTCGATGTCGCGAATCATCTTTCTTTCTCCTCGAAACCTGCGAGCACATTCGCGACGTTGACACCCAGCACCTCGACCGCATAGCCGCCTTCCAGGACGAACAGCGTCGGCAGCCCCAGTTCAGCCAGGCGACGGCCCAAGGGGACGTAGTGGCTGCTGTCGAGCTTGAAGCTGCCGGACGGGTCGTCACGGTGCGTGTCCACGCCCAGTGAGACCACCAGTGCCTGAGGCGCGTAGGCAACGATGCGTTGGCAGCAGGTCTCCAGCGCCGCACGCCAGGTTGCCCAGTCGCTCCCAGTGGGCAGCGGGCAGTTGAGGTTGAAGCCTTCGCCAGTGCCGGTGCCCATTTCGTCAGCTCGACCGACGAAGTAGGGATAGTCTTCGGCCGGGTCGGCGTGCACGGAACACACGAGCACATCGGCACGTTCGTAGAAAATCTCCTGGGTGCCGTTGCCGTGGTGGTAGTCCACGTCCAGTACTGCCACGCGGCGCATACCGCCGTCGATGAAGGCCTGCGCGGCAATCGCCGCATTGTTCAAGTAGCAATACCCTGCCAGGCGTGCCGTGCCTGCATGGTGGCCGGGCGGGCGGCACAGGGCGAGCGCCGACCGAGCACCTTCGGCCACTGCGCGCTGCGCCGACAACGCCACCTGAGCGGACTCATAGGCTGCTGCCCACGTGCCAGCCATCAAGGGCGCGATGGCATCACCGGCAAACCAGCCGAGCTGGGCCACGACAGAGTCCGGGCAACGCGCCGGCATGCCGCCGGCAGGACTGCCCTGCACCGGCCAGAACTGCGGCAACGCCAGTTCCGCACCACGGTCGTTCGGCCAGCGTTCCCAGGCCGTTTGCAGGAAGTTCAGGTAGTCGGCTCGGTGCACCCTTGCGATGGGTGCCAGGCCGGCGTCGCCGGCCAGCCGCAGCTGGTGTGCCCCTGGGGCGCGCAAGGCATCCAGCACCACATCGACGCGATCCGCCAAGTCGAAGTTCGGCGGATGACCTGCGCGTGCCATGGCCGGGCTGGGGTCGTGCAAGTGGTGGGCGTTGCCATGGACGATGAGCATGAGCGTGGTCTCCGAGGTGCTCAGGCGGCGTGCAGGCGCTGCGCTGCGTGGCGGGCGGCGATGTGGCCGAAGATCATTGCCGGGCCCAGGGTGATGCCAGCACCGGGGTAGGTGCCGCCCATGAAGCTGGCCGCGTCGTTGCCCGCCACATACAGGCCCTCGATGGGCTGACCGTGCACGTCCAGCGCCCGGGCGTGCTCGTCGGTCCGAAGACCCACGAAACTGCCAATGTCACCCGGCACCACCTTCACGGCGTAGAAGGGCCCCTGCTCAATGGCTGCCACGCACGGGTTGGGCGCATGGCCGCGGCTGCCATTGAAGCGTTCGTAGACGTCTGCTCCTTTGTTGAACTCTTCGTCGATGCCGCGTTCCGCACCCGCATTCAGCCGTGCCACCGTCTGACGAAGGCCGGTGGCATCGATGCCACAGGCCTGTGCCAGCTCATCCAGCGTCTGCCCGCGCTTGAGGTAGCCGCTGCCAACGAAAGACCCGATGGGCAAGGGCCAGGGCGGCACCCGTCCGAGCCCGTACTGCCGGATGGCGCGGCTGTCACAGACGATCCAACTGCACACTTCGGCGTCTTCTCGACAGGCGTTGATCATGGCCGGAACGAAGTCGTGGTAGGACAGGGACTCGCTGATGAAGCGCCGTCCGCGCCGGTCCACCGCGATGTAGCCCGCCTTGCCGCGGTCGTTGTAGTGAGGGAAAGGCACATCGGTGCCATCCGCTTGCGGCACCAGTGACATCGGTGTCCAGGCCGCTGGGTGATGCTGCGTATCCTTGATCGCAACACCGGCCTGACCAGCCAACTGCAATGCGTCTCCCGTGTTGCCAGACGGCGCTGCGGTGCGGTGGTTCTTGCCCGCCGTGACATGGTTGTAGTAGCGTGCGCGCAGTTCAGGGCTGGCCGGAAAGCCGCCGCAGGCGAGCACGACGCCGGCACGCGCTCGAATCTCGCAAGGCCCTTCGGGTGTCTGCACCATCGCTCCCGCGACTCGGCCGTCCTCCACCAGCAATTGCTGCACTGGCGTGTTCAGCCGCAGATCGACGCCGCGCTCAAAAGCACTGAGCGCGAGCATGGCCACCAAGGCATTGCCGTTGGACAACCGCGTGCTGCGACCATGCCCACCCAAGCGGTCCATCACGTAGCGCAAGAACCTGCGGCCCACCACGCCACGGCTTTGCCAGGACTTGGACATGCCGTAGTAGTGAATCAGATCCTCACGGCCAACGATCATGCCGCCGAAGATCGTGGTGCTGGACAGCGGTGGGCGCAGGTCGCGCATGCGTGGGCCCAGGCGTCGCGCGTCGAACGGGTTGGCCCCCAGGGAGCGGCCCCCGCGCGATGCGCCTGCCACGCCTTGGTGGTAGTCGGGCCACAGTGGAGAGAGGTGGTAGCTGACATGCGTGTGGTCCTCGAACCAGGCAAAGATGTCAGCCGCTTGGCGGACATAGGCCTCGGCCTTGGCTTCGTCGGTGTAGGCACCGCCCTCACCGCGCAGGTACTGCAGCGCGACCGCCGGGTCGTCTTCAATCCCGGCAGCGCGTGCCTGGCGGCTGCCAGGGATCCACACCAGGCCCGCAGAGAAGCACGAGGTTCCACCGAACACGGGCGCCTTCTCCACCACCACCACGCTCAACCCCTGGTGGGCCGCAGTCACGGCAGCCGCTAGGCCCGCTGCGCCCGACCCTGCCACCAACACATCGCATTCAAGCATCATTCTTGTGTACTCCAAGTCATCATGACATTCCCACCTTAATCCCATGCATCAAGCTTCGCCCGATGACAAACCTCGCCTGGCCAGACGACGCCGCAGCAACCAGGAGCAAGCCAGAGTGCCAGTTCCTGCGACGAGCAGCACGATGAGCAGGCTGGTAGACAAAGCGTCGCCGCCGCCGCCGATTTGCTGGTTGAGTGCTGCCACCGAGGTTGGACCCAGGCCCAGGCCGCATCCGATCGACATGCACAAGGCCAAGGCCGCAGCAATGCCACGGGTGCGCCCACTGACCTGGTCCTGCAAGGTCGAAGCACAGCCGACATAGGCCGCGTTGGCGGCCACCTGCCAACAGACAAAGGCCGCGACGGCAGCCCAACCACCAGGCAGCAGCAGCAAACAGGCTGACAGCAGCATGGCGATCGCGGCCCGCACGACCGTGTCGATACGTCCAGTCAGTGGTGAGCGTTCATGTGCGCGGTCGCAGAGCACACCGCCAAGCCATCCACCGCCGACGCCGGCGATCAACATGCAGGCCCCCAGTATGGATCCGGCGTCGGCCACGCTGAAGCCATGCGTCCGTGTCAGCAGCGCAGTGGCCCAGATGCTGAAGCCGAAGTCGGCCAGCGCCACCGTGGCACCCGCCAGCACCACAAGCACGATGCGGTCGCGCATGGCCCACAACTCCTGCGCGCGGTTGCCCACGTGCTCAGCAACGGCCACGGCGCGGCGCTGCGGTTCCGGAAAAGCAAGGATGGCCGGCACCAGCAAAAACCCGCTCACCCCCATCAACACCACCACCTGGCGCCAGGGCGCGAGATCGCCCACCCACGGCAGGCCGGCGTACTGGCCTGCAGCCGCAGCCTCCAGCATGTGGCCCCCCGCGGCAAAGGCCAATGCACTGCCCAGCGTGGCGCCAAAGAGCGACACAGCAATGGCCCTGCCGCGACGCTCAGGGCGGAAGTAGTCGCACAGCATGGAAATACTGGCAGGGCCCAACACGGCCTCTCCCAGGCCCACCATGGCACGACTGGCGAGCAAGCCCGAGAAGCTGGTGGACAAGCCGAAGAGAACCGTGCCAACGGTCCAGACCGCAACACCCAGCACCACCAGGTTGCGGCGGTGTACGCGGTCGGCAAGCAGCCCGCACACCAAAGACGCCGCGCCGTAGAGCACAGCGAAAGCCGTGCCCTGCAGCAGGCTGAACTGGACATCGCTGATGCCCATCTCCAGCTTGATGGGATCGACCAGCACGGAAGGCACGTAGCGGTGCACAAAAGAGAACGTGGCGGCCACCAACATCACCAGCACGAAAGTTTGCGCCATCGAAGCACTTGGCCACGGCGGCTCAGCAGTCCCAAGCGGAACTGGCGATGTTGCAGACGGCGATGCGATGTTGCCCACTTGATTTTTCACCTAATTTTCCAATTCAGAAACAATATTGACACATTGACAAATAGCTGTCAAGCTAAACGGGCACGTCGCAGCCGACGCACCGACCGGATTAACCCCCGACTCCATTGCCGATGAAACTCTTCCTAGCCGGCCTGCTGGCCGAGAACAACTCCTACTCGCCGATCCCCACCGGGCTGGGCGCCTTCGAAACCGAAGGCATCCGGCGAGGGCCAGCAAGCGGCGTGGACCCAGGCGGCTATTTGAGCGCCATCGATACCGTGCACCGCGTGGTTTCGCCGCGTGGCTGGGAAGTGGTCGAGGGTCTGTTCGCCGCCGCCGTCTCACTGGGCCCCATTCGGCAGCCGGTGTACGAGCAGTTGCGCGACGAGTTGCTGGACAACTTGCGCGCCGCGCTGCCGGTACAGGCCGTGATGCTGATGCTGCACGGTGCGATGACGGCCGAGGACTGCTTGGACTGCGAAGGCGATCTGCTCGAGCGTGCACGCAGCATCGTGGGCCCTGAGGTGCCCATTGGTGTCGAGTTGGACCTGCATGGGCACGTCACGCGCAGCATGGTCCGACATGCCACGTTGATGGTGGCTTACAAGGCTTACCCACACACCGACATTGACGAACGCGCAGCTGAAGTGGCGCGACTGACCATCGACACCGCCGAGCGCCGCATCCGCCCCGTCACCGCGGTCTGGGACTGCCGCATGGCCGGCAGTTGGCCCACCACACGCGAGCCTCTGAAGAGCTTTGTCGGGGAACTGCAGGCCCTCGAAGGACACAACGGCGTGCTGTCGGTCTCGCACGCCCACGGGTTCGCGTTTGGCGACGTGCCAGAGGCGGGTGCACGTCTTTGGGTGGTCACGGACGGTGACGAAGCCCTGGCCACCCGCCTGGCGTCAGAGCTTGGCCAGCGCCTGTGGACACTGCGTCACGATTTGCACCAGCCGCCGCTCGGCATGGAGGCCGCCATGCGACGTGTGGCCGAGTTACCGCCATTGCCCGGGGCGGGGCCGATTGTTGTCGCTGATATGGCCGACAACCCGGGCGGCGGCGCCCGTGGCGACAGCAGCTTCGCGCTGCAGGCGGTCCTCTCGCTCGGCATCCCGAATGTGGCCCTTGGTGGCTTGTGGGACCCGGGCGCAGTGCAGCTGTGCTTCGAGGCTGGCCTGGGGTCGACGCTAGCCCTGCGCGTGGCGGGCAAGTCCGGACCCACCTCGGGTTCTCCCGTGGACTTGCGCGTCACCGTGCGGGCGCTGGCCGAGAACCACGAACAGACCGCCTTCGGCGCCAAAAGCCCCCTGGGTGCTTCGGCCTGGGTGAGCACGGCCGAAGGCATCGATCTGGTGCTGATTTCGCGCTGCCAGCAGGTCATCGGCACAGATCTGTTCACCGGCTTGGGCATTGACTTGCGTGGCAAGCACGCGGTGGTGGTGAAGTCCATGCAGCACTTCCATGCCGCCTTCGCACCGCTCGCTCGCGAAGTGCTGTACGCCGATTCACCGGGGATACTGACTGCCGACATCGCCGCGCTGCCCTTCCAACACCGGGACCCCCACTTCTGGCCCCGCGTGGTCGATCCTTGGTCGGGTACGGTGCCTGAGGCCGTGCCCGTCAACTTCAACGCGTGAGCCAGTGCCCACGCACCAACACTTTGAAAAGGAATTGCATGTCTGCTATCGATGACCGCCTGGCCCAACTGGGCCTTGTTTTGCCTGAGCCGCTGAAGATGCCCCCGGGCACCACCTTGCCCTTTCCCTGGGTCCGCGTGATTGGCCAGCGGGCTATTTTTTCCGGCCATGGCCCCACGCTGGGAGACGGCAGCATGGCACAGCCATTGGGCAAGGTGGGCACCCAAGTGACCTTGGAGCAGGGCTACACGGCCGCCCGACTCACGGCGCTGGCGATCTTGGGCAGCCTCAAGCGCGAGCTGGGCAGTCTGGACCGTATCGAGGCCTGGGTGCACATCCTCGGCATGGTCAACTCGGCACCCGGCTTCGATCGCCAGCCCGCAGTCATCAATGGCTTCACCGACCTGATCCTTGAAGTGTTTGGCCCGCAGGTCGGAGCTCATGCTCGCAGCGCCGTCGGCATGGCCGAATTGCCGTTTGGCATTCCGGTAGAAATTGAAGGCGAGGTGGTGTTGCGGCAGGACTGAGACACCGCGAGCGAGGCAGACAGCTTCGCAACACTGCGCCCTATGGCCTGGCGAATGTCAGGCCTAAAGCCAGGTCATGCTGACCATCGGATCAATGCCCCAACACCGTGGAACCGGTCGCTGGGGAGGTGGACAAGCAGCAAGTTGGATGGCTTGACGTGGCCTTGGATTGAACCGGTAGATGCTCCTGCAGGCCATGAATCCAGGCACTGCCAGGCGATGAGGGGAGTGCGTCTCAGTCTTCCAGCATCAAGCGCTGCAAGGCCGCCAACTCTTGCGGACTCAGGCCAATGGCCCCGTGCAGGTAGTCCTGCATGCCGCCGTGCTGCGTGTCCACCGCCTCAAAAGCCGCATGCAAGAACTCGGGCTGCACTTGCCACAACACCTTCATGACATGGGGGTGCCCTGATCCCTCCAGGCGGTTATCGCGTTTGTACAGCTGGTTGGTCAGCAAATAGTCGTGTTCGATGGTGGCTCTGTCTACCCCCAGCGCAGACAACAGCAACGCGGCGGCAAAGCCCGTGCGGTCTTTGCCGGCGGTGCAGTGGAACACCTGTGGAGTGGGCTGCTCCAGCAAGTGCTTTAAAAACCGGCCAAAGGTGGCGGCATTGTGGTTCACGAAATCGCGGTAGGTTTCTTGCATCAGCGCCACGGTTTCTTCGGTGGTGGGCACGATGCCTTGCACCACCAGCGCTTGCATACGGGCAATCACGCTGGGCTCGATGGTCAGCGCCAGGCGCTGCACGCCTGGGATCGAATAGGGCGTGGCGGTGTATTCGGCGGCGCCGCGAAAGTCCAGGCTGTGACCAATCCCCAAGGCCGCCAAGCGCAACAAGTCCTCTGGCGTCAAGCCCGCCAAATGGTCCGAGCGAAACACCTGGCCTTGTCGTACACGGCGGCCATCGGCATTGTGGTACCCGCCAACATCGCGAAAGTTAGAAGCGCCTTGCAGCAGCGCAGGGGGTAAAGGTTTCATGGCCATCCAATCAGCAGTCAAATCTTGGAAACGTGTGAGCCATTGTCACGCGCGGCCACTGCCTGGTCTGTTGCCCAAGGCGACAAACCCAGAACAGCCCAAGCTGACGGACCCACCAAGCACAATGTTTGGCACACGGCTTGCTTGTCATGTGCATGAACCTTGCACGACTTCCTTCGCAACCGGCCATGACCGGCATCATGGGTGTCACCGACGCGTGGCGCGACCCCTTGGGGCTGATGTTGGACTCCACCGGCGAGGGGGTTTTCGGCGTCGATCTGGACGGCCTGTGCGTCTTCATCAACCCGGCCGGAGCCCGAATGATCGGCATGGCGCCGCAGCAGGTGTTGGGTCAAAACATGCATGTGCTCACCCACCATTCGCATGGCGACGGGACGCATTACCCCATGGACGATTGCCCTATCTACAACGCGTTTCGCCGGGGGGAGCCCTGCCGAATCGACAGCGAGGTCTTCTGGCGGGCAGATGGCAACAGTTTTCCGGTGGAGTATTCGAGCTACCCGGTATTTGACCAAGGCCAGGTGCGCGGCGCGGTGGTGACCTTTGTCGACATCACCGAACGCAAGCGGGCCGAACACGCTTTGCATCAGGCCAAGAACGAGTTGGAGCAGCGTGTGGCCGAACGCACCCACGCGCTGGAAACCGCCTTGCAGCAACTGCGCGAACTGGCCGCCTGGTCCGAGGCGGTGCGCGAAGAAGAGCGCACCCGCATCGCCCGTGAGGTGCATGACGAGTTGGGCAGCTTGCTGGTGGCCCTCAAGATGGATGTGGGTTGGCTGGACAAGCGCCTGTCCGAGCAAGAACAGCGGGCCGCGCTGGAGGCACAAAGCATGCGCGAGAAAATGCGTGGCAAGTGTCAGAACATGAGCCGTTTGATCGAGAACGCGGTGGTCAATGTGGGCCGCATCATCACCGACCTGCGCCCCAGCATCCTGGACCACCAGGGCCTGTGGGGAGCCTTGGAGTGGCAGGCCCAGGAATTTGTTCAGTCGGCAGAACAGCAACTGAAGTGGTGCATGGAAGTCAATGAACAACGGGAGTTGCCTGAACCCATGGCCATGGCGGTGTTTCGCATCTTTCAGGAGATGCTCAGCAACGTGGGCCGCCACGCCCGGGCGCGCACGGTGGATGTGGACATCGTGGAGCGCGAGGGCTGGCTGCATCTGTCGGTGGAAGACGATGGTTGCGGAGCCTTGTCGCAGGCCTTTGAGTCGGCGCAGGCCTACGGCATCATGGGCATGCGCGAGCGGGCCCGCCACTTTGGCGGCGTGATCGACATCGACAGCGCGCCAGGTCGGGGCACGCGCATGCGCCTGTCCATGCCCTTGACTGCCCAAGAGGTGGCCCCATGAGCGCCGCCGTGCGTGTGCTGCTGGGTGACGACCACAAGATCGTGCGTGAAGGCCTGAAGATGGTGCTGGCCGACGATCCTGCCCTGCAGGTCGTGGCCGAGGCCGACACCGGTCCCGGCGTGCTGGACGAGGTGCACAAGCTGCAGGGCCAGCTGGGCATCGATGTGGTCTTGCTTGACATCGC
>CAJBLW010000583.1 GCA_903953985.1 uncultured Burkholderiales bacterium | reverse complement strand
GGTGTGGTGGCGGGCGGTGTAGCCCACGTTTTCCAGGTCGTTGTGCTTGCCACCGGCCCGCAAGCAGGCTTGCACCGACGCGGCGCGCACATACGATCGCTTGTCTGAACCCAAAAACACGTCCTTGAACTGGACCATGCCCGAGTTGGTGAACATCAAGGTGGGGTCGTTGCCCGGCACCAGGGGGCTGGAGGCCACCACGGTGTGCCCCTTGGACTCAAAAAAGTCCAAAAAGGTCTTGCGGATATCGGCAACGGAAATAACGGAGGAGCTCATGGTGTTGACAGCTTTCAAGTGCAACCGATGATTATAAGTTTGTGCCTAGGTGTCTTTGGCGGTTGCCATGGGGCTGAGCGTTTGGGTGACAGACAGGCCTCAGAGCCTGCGCTATGCTTCAAACCATCCGAGCATTCACTCAATAAATCCAAAAGTTTCAGGAGATTTCGATGGACATGAAGACTTCGCCCCTCGCCCAACTCAACGACCCCAGCCTGCTCAAGACCGACGCCCTGATCAACGGCCAATGGGTGGCGGGCAGCAGCCGTTTTGCCGTGACCGACCCCGCCACCGGTGCCCATCTGGCGGATGTGGCCAATCTGGGCCCAGCCGAGGCCGAGCAAGCCATTGCCGCCGCCAACGCCGCCTGGCCTGCCTGGAAAGCCAAGACCGCCAAAGAGCGCAGCATCATCTTGCGCAAATGGTACGACCTGCTGATGGCCAACCAAGACGACCTGGGCCGCATCATGACCGCCGAGCAAGGCAAGCCCCTGCCCGAGGCCAAAGGCGAAGTGGCCTATGGCGCCAGCTTTGTCGAATGGTTTGCCGAAGAAGCCAAGCGCATCAACGGCGAGACCCTGCCCCAGTTTGACAACAACCGCCGCCTCTTGGTGCTCAAGCAACCCATTGGCGTGTGCGCGGCCATCACGCCCTGGAACTTTCCGCTGGCCATGATCACCCGCAAGGTCGCGCCTGCGTTGGCCGCAGGCTGCCCCGTGATCATCAAACCTGCTGAACTCACGCCGCTGACGGCCCTGGCCGCGGCCGAGCTGGCCATCCGTGCAGGCATCCCTGCCGGGGTGCTCAACATGATCACCGCCGACAGCGACAACTCGATTGCTGTGGGCAAGGTGCTGTGCGCCAGCGACGTGGTGCGCCACATCAGCTTCACCGGCTCCACCGAAGTCGGCCGCATCCTCATGGCGCAATCGGCCCCCACGGTCAAAAAAATGTCGCTGGAGCTGGGCGGCAACGCCCCCTTCATCGTGTTTGAAGACGCCGACATCGACAGCGCTGTGGAAGGTGCGTTTGCCAGCAAATACCGCAACGCAGGCCAGACTTGCGTGTGCTCCAACCGCTTTTATGTCCAAGAAAGCGTGTACGACGAGTTTGTCAAAAAATTCGCTGCCAAAGTGCAGACTGCCAAAGTGGGCAATGGCTTTGAAGACGGCGTGAACCAAGGCCCCTTGATTGAAGAAGCGGCCTTGACCAAGGTGCAGCGCCATGTGGACGACGCCGTGGCCAAAGGCGGCCGCGTGGTGGTGGGCGGCAAGCGCCTGTCCGGCATGGGTTCGGGCCAGTTCTTTGAGCCCACCGTGGTGGCCGATGCAAGTGCTGACATGCTGTGCGCCAAAGAGGAAACCTTTGGCCCCTTCGCCCCGATTTTTAAGTTCAAGACCGAGCAAGAAGCGGTGGATGCGGCCAACAACACGGAATTCGGCCTGGCCAGCTACTTCTACAGCCGCGACGTAGGGCGCATCTTCCGCGTCAGCGAGGCGCTGGAATACGGCATGGTCGGCATCAACGTGGGCATTTTGGCCACCGAGCACGTGCCTTTCGGTGGTGTCAAGCAATCGGGCCTGGGCCGCGAAGGCTCACACCACGGCATCGACGACTATGTGGAAATCAAATTCCTGTGTATGGGTGACATCTTGAAGTGATTCAAGCCCTGAGATCACCTCAAGGGCGCAGCCAGGGGTAAGGGTTCTGCACTCTCATACCCTAGCCAATGGCGAAAAGGCACCTTGAATTCAAAATCTTGTAACAAGGCCCGGTGAACCCAAGCCACCGAATCTGCCCAAGCCGGTTCAGCGCGCACACTCCACTCTACAAAAGGGGCCAAATAGGGTTGATCGGTCCAAAGGGCTGGACTGGCCACAAGGCGGTAGGCAGGCGATGCGGTCCAAACATTGCCAGGCCACCAACTCAGCCCCATGCACAACAACGTCAAGCAAGGAAGCAACCATAACTTGCAGCGTTGCAACAAGCGTTCTTGCCCAAAAACGGTCAAGCCCCAAGCCATCAAACCCGCAAAAAGTTGACACAGGTTGAGCAATCCAAACAGCAAGGAGGCGCCCAAGACCACAGGGGTCATGACCGTCTTGCGGTAAGCCGCAACCAGTTGTGGCTCGCTGATTTGAGTCGCAAAGAAACCGTTCATGAGTTGCGCCGCACCCGAATCCGATTCCAGATCTTCAGGCAATAAACCAGCCACAGAAGACGCCCAAAGGGCACTCATCACTGGGCGTATGTCTGCAGGAGCCGGGCTGGTCAACAAGGGTTCGCCTCGGAGCAAAATTCGTCCATTGAGTGCCTCTTGGGTACTCATCTGCGATTTCCAACTCATCGCCAAGTCTTGCGCATCAGCACGCGCAACAATGTTGTCAACCAAGGCCTTTTGCGCATGCCACATGCTGAACAAACCCAGCGCGCAGCACATCACCATCAGTAAAACCCTGGACCGTACAAAATTGCCCAGCCAACGCATCAACAACAAGCCCAAACCCAAACCTGAGACGACACGCCCCCAAATCTCAATGTCGTTCAGTTGAACCGCCGTGGATTTCCATTGCAAATCACCTGCCAATTCGAGCAGACGGTGGTTAAAGGACAACTCCAGCACTGTGTAGCAGGCCAGCAAAACCAAAAACCAAGGCTGAATGTTTAAGGCTTGGTTATTGAGGATGGGTCGATGCATTGAATGATTTTAACTTTGAGACCTTTTGAAGCGGCACATAACGCCAATCCAATGCGATTAGAATCAAATGGCGCGGGTGTCGTTTAATGGTAGGACTTTTGCTTCCCAAGCAAATAACGAGGGTTCGATTCCCTTCACCCGCTCCAAGTCAAAAAAGAAAAGGCCCCTAACGGGGCCTTTTTGCATGGGAGAGGCTGAGTCAAAAGATCAGTTTCACACCCGTCTTGCTTTGCAGCAGCTCAGGCGTCACGCCCGGAGCCAGCTCAACCACCTTCAGCCCCGCCTCGGTCACGTCCATCACGGCCAGGTCAGTGATGATGCGGTCGACCACGCCCACACCCGTCAAAGGCAGGGTGCAGCTGGGCAAAATCTTCATGTCTTCGGTGCCGTCTTTTTTCTTGGCGACGTGTTCCATCAGGATGATCACGCGCTTGACGCCCGCCACCAAATCCATCGCGCCGCCCATGCCCTTGACCATCTTGCCGGGGATCATCCAGTTGGCCAGATCGCCTTTTTCGCTCACCTGCATCGCGCCCAAAATCGACAAGTTGATCTTGCCGCCGCGAATCATGGCGAACGACTGCTCACTGCCAAAAATC
>CAJBLW010000582.1 GCA_903953985.1 uncultured Burkholderiales bacterium | reverse complement strand
TCCGAGTCGATGACCGAGCAGGCCAGCAGCCAATTTTCGAATGTGCCGGCTTTGTTCATTTCAGCTGGCATTTTGACCATCTTGGGATTGGTGCCGGGCATGCCCCATATGGTGTTTCTGACGCTGGCCGCCGCCACAGCTGGGATGGCCTTTATGGTCATGCGCAAACAGATGCAGGTGGAGCAAAGTTTGGCCGCGCCCGCTTTGCCCGTCAATGAAGGACCCAAAGAGCTGGATTGGGACGATGTCGAGCAGGTGGATCTGATTGGCTTGGAAATTGGCTATGGCTTGATTCCCTTGGTCAACCAGGAGTCAGGTGGTCAGTTGATGGCGCGCGTCAAGGGTGTACGCAAAAAATTGTCGGCCGAGTTGGGCTTTTTGGTGCAGCCGGTGCGCATTCGCGATGCCCTGAACTTGGAGCCGGATGCGTATCACATTGTCCTCAATGGCGTGGTGCGTGGAAGAGGCGAAGTCAAGGTGGGTCGGGAGTTGGCGATCAACCCTGGCAAGGTGTACGGCAAGGTGGAAGGCCAGCCGACCAAGGAGCCTGCTTTCGGTCTGGAGGCTGTCTGGATCGAGCCGGCTTGGCGTGATCAGGCCCGTGCTTTGGGCTATACCGTGGTGGACCCCAGCACAGCCATTGCCACGCACATGAACAAGGTTCTGCGTGACAGCGCTCACGAGCTTTTGAGCCATGACGAAGCTCAAAAATTGTTGGACAAATTGGCTGCCAAGTCGCCCAAGCTGGTCGAAGAACTGGTGCCCGGCAAGTTGTCTTTGGGCGTGGTGACTCGCACGCTGCAAAATTTGTTGCAAGAGTCTGTGCCGATTCGGGACATGCGCACGGTGGTCGAGGCTTTGACCGAGGTCAGCGGCCGCACGCAAGACCCCGACCAGTTGGCGCAGCTGGTTCGCCCCAAGCTGGGCCGCATGATCGTTCAGGGTTTACTTGAAAATCGCGACACCTTGTCGGTGCTGACTTTAGATCCCCAATTGGAGCAGCTTCTGCATAACGTGCTGCAACAAAACAATGGCTCGTCTGGCATGGTGCTGGAGCCCAGTTTGGCCGATGGCCTCTTTACGGCTTTGCGCGAAAGTGCTCGCACCACCGAAGAGCAGGGCTTCCCGGCTGTGTTGGTGGTTTCGCCTGCGATTCGCCCCTGGATGTCCAAGGCGGTCCGCTTTCGTGTCAGCGACCTGACGGTGCTGTCTTACAGCGAAATTCCGGATGACCAGCCGGTCAAAGTGATCAACACGGTGCAAGCCGATCCCCGCAACAACCCCTCTGTTACCAAAGTCTGATAGATCATGGAACTCAAACGCATACTCGCTCGCGACAGTCGCTCTGCCAACGAAAAGGCCATCCAGTTGTATGGATCGGACGTGTTGATCATCTCCACCCAACGCCTGGACAATCAGACCGAGCTGATCGTGGCCGTGGACCTGGATGCCCAGCCGGCGCCAGATGTGTCCGCGCCGACTGTTGCTGAGGCGAACGGCAAAGACGGGGCGGCGGCACCTTTTGTGCCGTTTTCCAAGTTGTTCCAAAGCGCCAGTTCTTTGGCACCTGTGTTACCAGAGGCGTCCTTGCCTAAGCCGGATCTGCCACTGGAAGCGGCAGTGGTCGCGCCATCAGGTGAGGTGTCAGCCCCGGCGGTGAAACAGGTGGAGGCACTGGCCGAGCAACTGCGCCATGAGGGTCAACGCAGCCAGGAAATCGTGGAAATGCTGCGATTGGAGATGGCCGCGCTGCGCAAGGACTTCAGCCTGTCGCGCCAGATGATGCCTTGGCAAGATGGTCTGCGTCTGTCACCCGCCATCCAACAATTGTCTTGGGCCATGAGCGAAGTGGGCGTGCCTGCGGGGCTGCGCGCTTTGCTGACCGACAGCATCCAGGAGTTTGAGAGCGTTCAGGACGCTTGGCCTGTGATGCAGGGTCTGCTGGTCAGTGCTTTGAATCGTTCGGCCATGACGGCACCTGAATCAGGCGTTCATGCCTTGTGCGGTCCTTCTGGTTCTGGAAAAACCTCCATGGTGGGTCGTTTGGCCTGCACCGCAGCCCAAGTCCATGGGGTCGAAAACCAGGTTATGGTCAGTTTTGCAGATCAGCGCCCCGGTGCCTGGACCCAGATGCAGTTTTTGGCTGCTCAGTCGGGTGTGGCTTGTTTCCGAGCCACCAACTCCGACATGTTGCGCACCTTGTTGCAGGAGCTGGAAGGTAAAACGGTCTGGATCGACACGTGCGGGACTGATTTCTGTGCCCAAGCCGAGTTGCTGCAAACCGAGCATCCGAAGGTCTTGCGCCATGCCGTTTTACCGGTTGATGCTACAGTGACCAGTGTGCAAAAAGTTCTTCAAAATTCTGCTTTGAGCTGGTCCTCCTTGATGTTGAGCAAGGTGGACGAAGCCGCTTATCCCTGGGCGCTGATCAAGGGCTTGAGTGAGCATCCCTTGGGGGTTTCCTGCGTGGCGGGTTCCAGCCGCATTGATCAGGCAGCAGAGCCTTTTGATGCGTCCCATTTGGTGCAATTGGCGCTGAGCCCTCTGGTGCAGCATATGCCGCTGGCGCCCGTTGCGCAGACCGAGATGCCCTTACCTTCGGTAGTGCCTGTGACGACCCATGCGCCTGTCCGCGTTTCCCGCGTCAAAAAGCCACCGGCTGCCAAAGTGCCGAAAACTCACACCAAGGCTGCGAAGTTGCCACGCAAGAACTCGGTGGATGAAGACATCGTGATCCCGACTTTCATGGGCAGCCAGCCCACGACCCCCTCGAGACGACCATCCGCCAAAGCATCTTCTAACTTGAAAGGTGCGCATGGATAAGCCCAATTTTCCTCAGGTGATTGGTGTGGCCAGCGGCAAGGGGGGGGCTGGCAAAACCACGGTGTCCATCAACCTGGCGGTGGCCTTGGCCATGCGTGGCCACAAGGTCATGCTGCTGGACGC
Source organism: uncultured Burkholderiales bacterium (assembly GCA_903953985.1). GTDB lineage: Bacteria > Pseudomonadota > Gammaproteobacteria > Burkholderiales > Burkholderiaceae_C > Limnohabitans_A. The sequence continues at coordinate 17,258 of CAJBLW010000582.1, read as the reverse complement.
CGACCTGGGCATGGCCAACGCGCAAATTGCCTTAGGTGCTTATGCCCCTTTCAACATCAGCCATGTGCTCAACGGCGAAAAAACGCTGGATGATGTGATGGTGACCACCAAGCAGGGCATTCGCTTGGTGCCGGGTGCTTCGGGCTTGCGGGACATCGCGGCCCTCGATACCCAGCAAATTGCCAGCATGGTTCGCGCCTTTGACACCCTGAAAGAGCCCGTGGATTATCTGGTGGTAGATGTGGCGGCGGGTATCGCTCCAGCCGTTCTCGACTTCATGGCTGCTTGCCAGCGCCGTTTTGTGGTGGTGTGTGACCAGCCGTCGTCCATTGCCGATGCTTACGGATTGATCAAGGTCATGTCCACCGAGCAGTCATTGGATGAAATTTACCTGATTCCGAACATGGTGGGCAGTGCCCACGAGGGAAGGCAACTGCACCGTCGCCTGAACGATGTGTGCAACCGTTTCCTGGGAGTTTCGGTCAGATTCTTGCAGTCCATTGAGGCCGATGAGTTGGTTTTGCAGTCCTCTCGCAAGTACCAGTCGGTGCTTGAATTCGCACCTGGCTGCGCTGCCGCTCGCGATTTCCGGGCTTTGGCCGATGCTATCGATCAGATGCCGCCCGTGGATGGGCCGTCAGGGCGTCTGCAGTTTTTCGCAGAGCGCATGCTTCGCGGCTCTTCTGTAAGGTGAGCACAGTGGCCAGCACCATTTCTCTCTACGAACAGGTCGACAACCGAAACGAGTCGCTGATCATCGCGCACATGCCGATGGTCAAGCGTGTGGCCATTCACCTGAAAGCGCGTGTTCCCCCTTTTATGGAGCTTGACGAGCTGATCCAGGTGGGGATGGTCGGGCTGATTGAGGCGGCACGCTCGTTCGATCCGACCAAAGGGTTCGAGTTTGAGCACTTTGCGTTGAGCCGTGTGCGGGGCGCCATTCTCGACGAGGTGCGCAGGCAATCGTTTTTGCCGCGCTCGGCCGTGGCTTTTAACAAAAGCGAAAACGAGGCGGTACACGTTTTGGCCGCCGAGTTGGGCCGCGCTCCCACCCAGTCCGAATTGGCCTTGTTCATGGGCAAGGAACTGGAAGACTTCCAGCGCGAGCGGGGCCAAGCCAAGCGTTTTGAAACCTTTTCCATGGAAGTGGTCAACGACGAGGTCATGAGCATGCCCGGGGACAGCGCCATGCAGCCCGAGGTCATGGTGGAGGAGGCTGAATTCATGGATGCCGTTGTGCAGGCCATTGACGATTTGCCTGAGCGCGAAAAACTGGTCATGAACCTGTATTACGTGGAGGAGCTAAATTTGAAGGAAATCGGTGAAGTGCTGGGTGTCAGTGAGTCACGGGTGAGTCAGATTTTGTCCACAGTGGTCAAAAAATTGCGTCTCACGCTGCAAGTTGGATGATGAAATGATAAAATCAAGAAATTCATGGCATCCATCTTTTCCATATTTTCAACTAAAAATCCTGACGAAGAAATGAGGAAGGCGCAAGCGCTTTTCGAGAAAATCATTTCTACACAGTCAGATTCCCGCGAGACCAGGAACATCCGTGTTCGCATGGGTCTGTTGTGTCGTGCGCACTTGGACAAATCGTTTGTCACAGGCGCGGAACAGATGGCCTCTTGGCAGGAGTTGGCGGCTTTGGCGATCGCCAACGGCAAAGATAAGCCGCCGATGCCAGAACCTTCAGTTTTTCAAAAAATCAAGGCAGGTGATAACGAAATATTCGTTTACCTGCCCGAGGACTATGCCCATGAAGCTTTTTTTCTGGGCGGGCGCTACCAATCTGCAGCAATTCCTGCGCTGAAGGCCATCGAGACCATGCAGGGCTTGGCCAATCAACTCTGCTACTACGAGTTGAAATTGGAAGAGCCTTTTCAGGTATTGCAATTTTTGCGAGACGAATTGGCCCAATCACCAGATAATGATGAAACCTCAGGGTTTTCCTGATGCATTCGACAATTTGATCTGGAATGGGCCCTATGGAAGCCTTTGCATTTGCGTTTATGGCCATGGGCCTGTTGGTGCTTTTGGTGTTCATCATGTATTTGTTGGACCGGGTCAACTCCCTTGAGAAGGAAACCCGTCAATTGACCAGGCCCCTGAATGCCCCAAAAGAGGTGGCGTCTGCAGGGCCTTTTGCCGGATTGAGTTCCAAAAAATTGTGGGATGCCATGACCGGGCGGCTACCAGACGGGCTGGATCCTTCAACGGTCGATGAGGTGAGGGTGCTTTATGAAACAGTTTTGCACAAGCACGTTGACGCGATTTTTCAAGAAGGCGTCAAGGATGGTCAGCGTGGCATGTTGGGTGAGCCCAAAAACACCAAATTGATTAACACCTCCCACGGTCCGGTTGAGTCTTGGTTGCCCTCGGCACAGGTCAATACCCTCTACAAATGTGGTCTGGACAGTGCCCAGCTGCCGTCAGATCAACTGGATGCGGTACGAGCGGCCCTGGATGAAGCGGGTCATACCCTTTACAGCAAAGCGATGGTGAACTTGGCCCAGCCTTTGTCCGCCAGCTTGATGCCGCTGCCGGTTGCCCAGGTGCCAGTTTTGGCGCCTCCTGCTGGCCCTTGATTTGTTTTTATCCTTTGTTGCGCCTTGGGGGCTCAAGTTTCCCCCAGCCTTTCCGATACTGTTTGCACAAGCAGTTGATAAAAGGTCTCCACCATGCGTGCATATTCAAGAGCGGCTCAAAGTTACGGTTCGGTTCAAGTGGTTACTGGCGTTGCCACAGCGGACAATGTCCAACTGATCCAGATGCTGTTTGACGGTTTGACCGAAAGCTTGTCTTCTGCCAAAGGTCACATTCAAAACAATGCCATCGAAGAAAAGTCCAAAGCCTTGTCGCGAGCAGGGCGCATTGTGGTGGGTTTGCAGGGGGCGCTGGATTTTGAACGTGGTGGCGAGTTGGCACAAAATCTCAATGAGTTGTATGCCTACGTCACGCGCCGCCTGTTTCATGTCAACGCGTACAACGATTTAACGGTGTTGGACGAGGTGCAAAGCCTTATCAAGGACATCACCGAGGCTTGGAAGTCTTTGCCCAGCCTTCTGGGCCAGACTCAGCCGGCCTTGCGTTACACCAACTGATGGGTTTCATCCCCTCCTGAAGCGGCCTCTTTTTGGGGCTGTTTTTTTTGGAGCCTCTGGATATGGGTCAAACGCTTTGCACCTGGAAGGTGCCACGAGGACCTCGCATTAAGCAGTTTCCCCATCGCTGTAACGACTTCAGGATGCGGACACGTCCAAGCGCCTATTGTTTGGCGGAATGAATGACTCAAGGTAGTAAAGAGGCTCACGACCCGCTAGAGCAGCGCTTTCCAGCAATATGCCCTGCGTGCCTGACTTGACACCCGCAGCGTCTGCAGCTTCTTGTGAAAACTTAACGAAAGATACGCGCTGACGCATCTCAGTCACCAGCATCTTGCTTTCCCCACCAAGCAGCTGTTTGAGGTTGGCACCGTCGAGCGTCTCCAGCGGCGCCTCTGCGATGCTCGGAAATGCGTCCACGCGGAAGTAGAAGCGATTAAAGAGGTTGAACTCCGCGTTGACACTGATCCGTCGTGCGATGCAAACGACCGCGCCGCCCGACGGATGTAGCCATTCTGACCATGGACCTCGCTCCTCAATGCGCTTGCGAGAAAGTAGCTTAGGGAACAGCGGAAGAAACCGTGGCTCTCCTTCGTTGCCCAAGAAACGCAGGTAAAGAGGAGCGTCGATCGCCGCACGACCCTCGGCGACATAGGTGCCACTGCCCTGCGTGCGCAAAAGTAGGCCTTCATCGGCCAAGTCGCGTAGCGCGCGCTGAACGGTGCCAAGGCTGAACCGCGTAAGACGCGCGAGTTCACGTTCAGGCGGCAGCTGGCTACCAGGTTTCCAGTGACCGTCGCGGATTGCCGCTGATAGCGTTTCCCGCAGCTGTGCGTACTTCGCCAAGCCGGGCACGACTGCACTTGCGTACTGGTCGATCAATTGGTTGGAAACATTGTTCTGGGTCATTTCAAGCCAAAATTATTCTTTTATCGTAACACAGGTGATTTCTTGACATGTGCTCTATAGCACTGTAGTATTTGGGTGTTGGTACCGTGATAAATCTACCTAAGGAGACACTCATGACTGCAAAAAAATTGATCGTTTCACTCGTCGCCGCGTCGGCAGCGTTCACTGCTCTTGCCTCAGAACCAGTGCAGTGGCCCACGAAGCCTGTGAAAATCACCTTCGGCTTCCCGGCGGCTAGCGCCACAGACGTGATCGCCCGTGCCGTCGGCCAGAAGCTGTCGGAGAAGTGGGGCCAGTCCGTCGTGATCGAGAATCGGCCCGGTGCAGGTGGCAATCTTGGTACTGAAGCCGCAGCGCGGGCGCCGAACGACGGCTACACCATCTTCTTTGGAACCGTTGCAAACGCCATCAGCACCACGCTGTACAGCAAGTTGAACTATGACTACCTCAAGGATTTCACACCGATCACCCTGGTTGCTACTACGCCGCTGGTGTTGGTGGCTAACTCTTCCCTGCCGGTGAAGAACGTCAAGGAGATGATTGACTACGCGAAGGCGAACCCCGATAAGCTCAACTTCGGTTCGGGCGGCATCGGCACGTCAAACCACCTGGCCGGTGAAATGTTCAAGGCTGAGACCCGCACCAAGTTGACCCATGTGGCTTACAAGGGAACGCCGGCCGCGTATACCGACCTCTTCAGCGGTCAGGTCTCGCTGATGTGGGACAACATCGTTGCCGTGACCAATCACGTGAAGTCTGGGCGGCTCAAACCCCTTGCGGTCACCAGTGCAAAGCGCTCAGCTTCACTTCCTGATGTGCCCACCATGGCTGAATCCGGATTGCCTGGATTCGAGGCCGTGTCATGGATCGGTGCTCTGGTGCCGGCCGGCACACCTCAACCCATCGTCGACAAAATTCATACCGATCTGGTTGCCGTCCTGCGCATGCCGGAGATAAAGGAGAAGCTCGGTGCATTGGGTGCCGAGGTGGTCGGCAATACGCCCGAGCAGTTCGCGGCGTGGAACCGCAGCGAGATCGCCAAATGGGCCAAGGCCATCAAGGAGTCCGGCGCGCGCGCAGAGTGAGCCCGGTCGTCATATCAAATTGGGAACAACAATGACTAGAACAAAGATCAATGAGCCAGCGCGGGAGATACCGGTGCTGATGGAAGCAGACCTCGTCGTCGTTGGAGGCGGAACGACCGGGCCAATCGCAGCAATAGCTGCTGCGCGGCGCGGCAGTAAAGTGGTGCTGATCGAGCGCTTCGGCTCCTTGGGCGGCATCCTTACGCTGGGGCTTAACACCAAGCCTTCGGGCGCCATCATCGGTGGCATACCGCTGGAGATCTGGAACCTCGCCCGCAGCGTTGGCGGCGCCGGTGCCGACTACATGGCGACTACCAAGACCGGCGGGGTCAAGATTGCGTCGCCGACCGACCCAGAGATCATGAAGATGTTGCTGACACGCCTGTGCGTGGAAGCCGGCGTCCAGATCTTGTTCGAGACATTCGTTTCAGCACCCGTTGTCGAGGATGGCGCGGTGACCGGTGTAATCATCGAAGGCAAAGGGGGACGCCAGTTCGTCGGTGCCAAGGTGCTTATTGACTGCTCTGCTGACGCTGACATTGCAGCCAAGGCAAATGCACCCTTCGTCATGGGCTCCGGCGGGGCCGATGCGAAGATGCAACCTGTGTCGATGTATTTCATCATGAAGAACGTCGACCTGAACCGGTTGGCCGAATGGGCACGCACCTGTGATGACATACCGGCGCGCGCCATTCCCCCGGACGAGGCCGGGCTGTCTTATGGGCTTTGGCTGACAGGCTTCAACGGTATGCTGCGTCGTTTCCAAGAGGAGACTGGGGTGAAGCTGCAGCGCGACAACATCACGCTCAAGACTGCCGACGGCCAGATGTACGTGAACGCCACCCGCGTGCTCGGCGTCGATGTGTTTTCGCCCAAGGAGTTCACCGCAGCCATCCTGGAGTGCTACCGACAGATCGAGGGCGTTTGCCGCTTCCTTAAGGAGCGAGTCCCAGGCTTCGAAGCGGCCCGTCTCGGCCAAGTATCCCCCATCCTCGGCGTTCGTGAGACACGCCACATCCTCGGGGAATACACCCTGACAGGTCCGGACTCGCGCGGCGAAACCCGGTTCGAAGACACCATTGCCGCTGACAATTCGGCGCTGGATATCCATGACCCAAAGGGCGGCGACGTCGACTTTCAGAGCATGCCCCCATACGAGATTCCATACCGTTGCCTGCTGCCGCAAGGTGTCGAACAGCTGCTGGTTGCGGGACGCTGCATTTCGGCTGATCATGAGGCGCACGCGCGTTCGCGCAACATGCCGGCTTGCATGGCAACTGGTCAGGCCGCTGGTATCGCGGCCGCCATTGCGGTGGAGGAGGGCGTTTCAGTGCGGCTGGTTCCGATCGGCAAGGTGCAGGCGGCGCTGCGCGAACTGGGCATGCCACTTCATGCCAAGGATGTGCCCGCCTGATTGCGCGAGGTGGCAGGTCAAACTGGAGAACCTATGAACTCTGACGTGCTGTATGGCCAAAACCTTTTGCCGCAAGGCATACGTTCCCGGCTTATTGACAACAACAACGGGTGCACCATGCACGTGCTCGAGGCTGGCTTCGAGCAGCCTGGTAGGCCGTGCGTGCTTCTGCTTCATGGTTTTCCGGAGTGTGCTTTCAGTTGGCGCAAGCAGATCCCCTTCCTGGTCGAGGCCGGTTACCACGTCGTCGCACCAGACCTGCGTGGCTACGGTCGCAGTTGCAATGATGTCATCGGATACGACGATGACTTGATGCCTTACACCCTGATCAACCGGGTCAGCGATACCGTGGGACTTGTCAAGGCGTTGGGCTACGACAGCGTTAGCGCAGTCATAGGACATGACTTCGGCTCGGTAGTTGCTGCTTGGTGTGCTCTGCTGCGACCTGATGTGTTCAAGTCAGTTGTGCTGATGAGCGCCGCATTCCCGGGGGCGCCTTTGTTGCCAAAGGCGACTTCTGCGAGCCCACCGAAAGGCACATTGCCTCTCGCTGGTCTGCCTGAGGCACTGGCCGCCTTGACCAAGCCGCGTCAACACTACCGGTGGTATTACTCAAAACGTGAGGCCAATGAGGAGATGTGGAACTGTCCGCAAGGCGTCCACAATTTCCTGAGGGCTTACTTCCACTTCAAGAGCGGCGATTGGCCTGGTAACGAACCGTTTCCGCTGGCTTCTTGGGCCGCAACTGAAATGGCTCGGATGCCGACGTACTACGTCATGGAGCTGGGCCGTGATATGGCGCAAACAGTCGCTGATGAAATGCCTACAGCCAACGAGATCGCAGGCTGTGCTTGGCTGACTGACGAAGAACTGGCTGTTTATGCCGGTGAATATCAACGCACCGGGTTCCAGGGCGGGCTGCAGGGTTACCGCGTCGGTACCGACGCCCGTTTCAGTGGTGAGCTTAAAGCGTTCTCGGATCGCACCGTTGACGTCCCAGCGATGTTCTTGTCAGGCGCGAGAGATTGGGGAACCTATCAATCTCCCGGTGCGCTAGAGCGCATGAGCGAGGTCTGCACTCAGCACCGTGGCACCCACTTGATAGAAGCCGCCGGTCATTGGGTTCAACAGGAGCGAGCTGATGAGGTGAACGCACTTCTAGGGGAGTTCCTTTTTGCAGCGAAGGGGAGCCAAAATTTTGTTTAGCAAGTTGGCGCTGAAGCCTATTTGACCAGCACGACCGAATTTGGTTGACTAGGAGCGGCGGTCCTTACCAAGAACAGAGACTTGATTTCTTATCAACTTGACTGGTCTGCCCGACAGGGATCGAACCTGTGACCCACAGCTTAGAAGGCTGTTGCTCTATCCAACTGAGCTACGGGCAGAAAAATATGCAGCATTAACACTCAGAATAAACACAAAAGGCCCTTGATGGGCCTTTGTTGTTGGATTCAATGGGGTCAATGCGCTGGTTGCGCATTGAGTGAAATGGTCGGAGCGGCGGGATTCGAACTCGCGACCCTCTGCTCCCAAAGCAGATGCGCTACCAGGCTGCGCTACGCTCCGACTGAACAGTATTCTAACCCCCAAATGAGGGGGTATCAGAGACGGTGGCTAAAAAAATCTGATCAGTTTTTGGCACCATGCCCCAATGCGCGTTCGCGGCTGGCGGCCAGCGCCATGGCGTCAGGTGCTGACAAGTCCCAAGCCTGCATGTGGTCCAGGCTGATGTCGGCCAGGGCATCGATCCACTTCGCGTGGTTGTTCAGGCAGGGGATGTAGCTGAAGCTTTCACCACCCGCGTGCAGATAAGCTTCCTTCGCTTCTTGCTGGATTTCTTCCAGCGTCTCCAGGCAGTCGCTGGTAAAGCCCGGGCAAATCACATCCACCTTTTTCACACCTTGCTGCGCCATGGCTACCAGTGTGGGCTCGGTATAGGGCTCCAGCCACTTGGCTTTGCCAAAGCGCGATTGGAAGGTGAGTTTGTATTGGTCTTGGGACAGGCCGAGCGCCTCGACCAGCAGGCGGCCGGTTTTCATGCATTCACAGTGGTAAGGGTCGCCCAGGTGCAAGGTGCGTTCGGGCACGCCATGGAAGCTCATCACCAATTGTTCGGACTGGCCGTTGGCCGCCCAGTGTTCACGAACCGTCTGCGCCAGCGCGGCGATGTAGCGCGGGTCGTCGTGGTAGTGGTTGACAAAGCGCATCTCAGGGATGAGCCGAGTTTTGAGGCCCCAGCGGTAGACGGCATCAAACACGCTGGCCGTGGTGGTGCCGCTGTACTGCGGGTAGGCGGGCACGATCAGCACACGCTGTACGCCTTCGGCCTTGAGGGCGCTCAGTTGCGAGGGAATGGATGGTTGGCCATAGCGCATGGCATAACGCACGCTGACGTGGTGGCCGCGCTCTTGCATAGCCGTACCCAGCGACTGGGATTGTTGTTCGGTGAATGCTTTAAGGGGGGAGCCTTGCTCGGTCCAGATGCTGGCGTATTTGGCCGCCGATTTGGCGGGGCGCACGCGCAAGATGATGCCGTGCAAGATCAGCAACCAGATCGGTTTGGGGATCTCGACCACGCGACTGTCGCCCAAAAATTCTGCCAAGTACTTGCGAAGAGCTGGAGCCGTGGGCGCGCTGGGTGTACCCAAGTTGCAGTACAGCACCGCCGTGCGGGCAGCCTGACCATGCTGGAAGGAGGGTTCTTTTTGAAATGCCATGCGTTATTCTCCCACCACCATGATTGACATTTCAAAAATCAAAGCCATTTCCCTCGATTTGGACGACACCTTGTGGCCCGTTTGGCCCACGATTGGCCGCGCCGAAGCTGTTTTGCAGGCTTGGCTGTCAGCCCATGCGCCCGGTACGGCGGCATTGTCAGCCGACTTGGCGTTAAAGCAGGCAATTCGCGCCGAGATCAATGCCCGCCATGCTGATCGGGCCCATGACTTGTCGTTTTTGCGTCTGCAGTCGATACGCGCCTTGTTGCAGCAAGCCGGTGACCCTGTGAGCTTGGCTGAGGCCGCTTTTGAAGTTTTTTTTGCGGAGCGACAACGGGTGGACCTGTTTGACGACGCCTTGCCCGCGCTCAGTTTCTGGAGCGCGAAGTACCCGATCGTTGCGTTGTCCAATGGCAATGCTGACGTCCATCGCGTGGGCATTGGTCAGCACTTTCGCGCCAGCGTGAGCGCCCAGTCTTTGGGGGTGGCCAAGCCGGACTTGCGCATTTTTGTGGCCGGTGCGGCCGCAGTGGGCGTTCAGCTCCACGAGGTGTTGCACATTGGCGACGACGCGCACGCCGACTGCGTGGGGGCGTTGGCCGCGGGCATGCAAGTGGCCTGGCTCAACCGCGAAGGACACGACTGGACCCTAGGCGATGCCCGACCGCACCTGGTGGTGCGAGACTTGCACGCGCTGTGCGCCAGCTGGCCTGACTACGACCCCACCAAGGAGCCCTCATGACCTTGAAAATTTACGGTATCAGCGCATCCCGTGCCGCTCGGCCCTTGTGGGCCGCGCTGGAACTTGGCGTGCCTTTTGAGCACATCGCCATGACATACAAAGCGGGCGTGACGCGCACACCGGAGTTTTTGGCGATCAACCCCAATGGGCACATCCCGGTTGTGGTGGACGAGCGGCCTGAAGGCTCCGTCACCGTCTGGGAAAGCATGGCCTGCGCCCTCTACATCGCCCGCGTGCACGGCCAGGCCGATGGCCAGTCGATCACCCCTGCCTCACCCCGTGAAGAAGCCGAAACCCTGCGCTGGAGCTTCTGGACGGTGACTGAGCTTGAAAAAGACGCGCTCACGGTGCTCATGCACCGCATGGCCATGCCTGCCGACCAGCGCAAGCCCGAGCTGGCCGAGCAAGCCGAAAACCGCTTGAAGGTGCCGCTGGCCGTGCTGGAGGCGCATTTGCAAGCCCAGCTCGCCCAAGGCCAGGCGCATGTGGCGGCCGATCGTTTCACCGTGGCCGATGTGTGTGTGGCCAGCGTGGCCAATTGGATTCGCCCGGCCCCGGGCTTGCTGGCGCAATTCCCGGCGGTTTCAGACTGGCTGCACGCGTGCATGGAGCGCGAGGCGCAAAAGCGCGTGCGGGGAATGCCATGAGGCAGGGGCCTGGAGGATCGAACTTCAGAACCGCCCCAGCGCCTGCATCTTCCACGCCAGCCACAGTTTGCGCAGCGGTGTGAGGGCAATGCGCTGATGCAGCACCTGAAAGCCCGAGGCTTCGATTTCGCGCAGCAAGGTACGGTAGATGCTGGCCATCATGAGGCCCGGCTTTTGAGCGCGGCGGTCGGCCGCAGGCAGAAGGGCCAGGGCTTCGTCGTAAAGGGCGTGGGCGCGGTCGGTCTGGAACTTCATCAGCGCGGTGAAACGGTCTGAATAGTCGCGCTGCATCAGTTCGTTGGCTTTGACGCCAAAGCGTTGCTGCTCATCGAGCGGCAGGTAGATGCGCCCGCGCATGGCGTCTTCGCCCACGTCGCGGATGATGTTGGTCATCTGAAAGGCCAGGCCCATTTTGTGGGCGTACAGAGTGGTGGCCTCGTCGGTCTGGCCAAAAATTCGGGCGGCGACTTCGCCCACTACCCCCGCCACCAAATGGCAATAGGTCGTGAGGCCCGCAAAGTCGAGGTAACGGGTTTGGTTCAGGTCCATCTGGCAGCCGTCGATCACGGCCATCAGGTGGCGGCTTTCGATGCCGAAGGCGGGGGCCAGGGGCATGAGGGCGTGCATGACGGGGTGGGTGGGCTTTCCGGCGAAGGCTTGCAGTACTTCTTTTTGCCACCAGGCGAGTTTGGTGGCGGCCACGCCGGGGTCTTTGATTTCGTCGACCACGTCGTCCACTTCGCGGCAAAAGGCATAAAAAGCGGTGATCGCCGCACGCCGCTCAGGAGGCAGAAACAAAAAGGCGTAATAAAAACTGCTGCCAGAGGCGGCGGCTTTTTGCTGGACGTAGTCTTGCGGGCTCATGGGCTGGGATTCTCGCATCTCTGGATCCGGCCGTGTGGCGTTTGCAAAGGGCAGTGCCGAACATTGGATCCCGGGTCTTCGCCCGTGATGACAACCACTGGGGTTCACTGCTGGGGGGCGTCCGACAATTTGCGGAATTGCCGGTCCAGCACAGCGGGGGATGCCAGACCCAAAGCGATGCGGCCCAGCAGGGCGCGCACTTCGTGGCGCGGCATTTTGACGCGCTGGTTCAGTGCCGCTGGCCCAGCCTGGCGCAGCAGCGCCACGGTGCGCGCACCAATCAGGGCAGGCAGAGCGCTGGCCAGACGCAGCCGCAAGGGCCTGAGCGCCAGGGCGTAGCGCATGCCATCGGCCAGTTGGGCTTGGGTGTGGTCCAGCCACTGGGTGTAGAGCGGGGCCAGGGCGAGCAGGGTGTCTGCATTTGGGGTTTGGGCCGCTTGCTCCAGCATGGCCGGGGTCAGGCCCGCCTGCCTCAGCGTCTCCTCCGGCCAGTAACAACGTCCGGCGGTCAGGTCGGCCCCCGCGTCGCGGATGATGTTCAGGCGCTGCAATCCCATGCCGTATTCCCGCCCGATGCGCATCATCTCGGCCTGCGGCAACAGGCTGTACCCGGGCAGGTGACGCCCGCACAGCTCGGTCCAGAACTCGCCCACGCAACCGGCCACCAGCCAGGTGTAGTCGGCCAGTTCGGCTTCGGTTTGCAAAGCCTGCAGGCCGGGGCCAAAGCGGGTCATATCCAGCTGTTGGCCCTGGGTGATGTGGCGCAGCACTTGGCGCACGCTGGTTTGGTCGGCATCGGTCAGGGTGTGCAAAAGCGGCAGGCATTGGGGCAAGGCCTGCATCAGGGCGCGTTCGTGCGGGTCGGTTTGTTGCGCGGAAAAAGCTTGGGTGAGGCGGTTCAGTTCGGCTGTGCGGGGGGTGCACGCCTGGCTGGCATCGATCGCTTGGCTCATCAGCGTCAGCAAATCTTGCCGCTCGGCCAAGGGCAGGGCCGTGGTGTCGGCCACGGTGTCGGTGGCGCGGGCCAACAAGTAGCCAATGGCCACCGGGCCTTGCAGGGCAGGGGGCAGCAGGCGGATCGACAGGTCAAAAGAGCGCGAGACCTGCCGCAGAAGGGTTCGTTGATCTGCGGACAGACCGGGGCGCTGTTGCTGTGAAAATAAGGGGAGTTTGAGCATGGTCAATCCGTATTGTCGCTTGACAGGCGGACGCGCTTTGAATAAATTACTAACCGGTCAGTCATTATTAATTCTAGAGAATCCAATGCCCTATTCCCTGTCACTCGCCGCGCGGCGAGTTTTCCATTGGTGCGCCCTTGCGGCCTGTTTGACCACTTTGGTGGCATGTTCCAAGTCGGAAGCGCCACCAGCGCCTTTGCGCTCGGTCAAGTTGCTCACGGTTTCCGGAACCGATCTGATTGTCGGAGGTGAGTTTTCGGCCGAAGTGCGGGCGCGTGTGGAGTCTAGGCTGGGCTTTCGTGTGGGCGGCAAAATGGTTCAGCGGCCTGTTGAGGTGGGGCAACGGGTGGCCGCTGGGCATTTGTTGGCCTTGATTGACGCGCAAGACTACCAATTGGCCGCGCAGGCAGCCCAGGCGCAGGTGAGTGCTGCGCAAAGCCAGCGGGATTTGGCCGCAGCAGACTTCAAGCGCTTTGAGGCCCTGACCGCACAAAACTTCATCAGCGGCGCCGAGTTGGAGCGGCGCGAGACCACCCTGAAATCGGCCGATGCGGCTTTGAACCAGGCCAAAGCCCAAGCGCAGGCGCAAGGCAATCAGGCTGGTTATGCACGTTTGACCGCCAGCCATGCGGGGGTGATCACCGCCATTGAGGCCGAAGCGGGGCAGGTGGTTTCAGCGGGTCAACCCATCGTGCGTCTGGCCCATGATGGCCCGCGTGACGCCGTGTTTGCCGTGTCTGAGCAACTGGCCTTGGGCTTGAAAATCGGCCAAAGCATGACGGCCACTTTGCTCAGCACGGGTCAGCCTTTGAAAGGGAAAATTCGGGAATTGGCCGCCAGCGCCGATCCGGTGACGCGCACTTATGCCGTCAAATTGGCTTTGGAGGCCTCGACCAATTTGCCTCTGGGGGCCACGGTGAATGTCCATGCTGCCCCCTTGAGCGCTGGCCAAGCCGAGGTGATCAAACTGCCGACCAGTGCATTGCGCCAAGAGGGCGCGGGCAGCGCGGTGTGGGTGCTGGATGAGGCAAGCATGACGGTGAATTTGAACCCGGTGCAGGTGGCCACGGTGGATGGCAACCAGGTGGTGATCAGTGGCGGCTTGCGTGCAGGCCAAAAGGTGGTGGCTGCAGGCGTGCATGTGCTGACCCCAGGGCAAAAAGTCACGGTGTACGTGGACCCCGCTGCCAAGGCTGCAGCCCCTACCCCTTCCGGACGGTGATTGGCCATGGCAAGCAACGACACAAAGTTCAACCTCTCGCGTTGGGCGTTGGAGCACCCGGCTTTGACGCGTTACCTGATGGTGGCGCTGATGGTGCTGGGCATGGCGTCCTACTTTCAGTTGGGGCAGGACGAAGACCCCCCCTTCACCTTCCGGGCCATGGTGGTGCGCACCTATTGGCCTGGGGCCACGGCCCAGCAGGTGGCCGAGCAGGTCACCGACAAGCTCGAACGCACCCTGCAGGAAGTGCCTTATTCGGACAAGATCCGCAGCTACTCCAAGCCGGGTGAGTCGCAAATCATTTTGGAGCTCAAGGATTTCTCTAAACCCAACGAAGTGCCCCAGGTTTGGTACGCCGTGCGCAAAAAAATTGGCGACATGCGTGGCACTTTGCCGCCGGGCGTGGTGGGGCCGTTTTTCAACGACGAATTTGGTGATGTGTATGGCGTGATTTACGCCCTCAGCAGCGATGGCTTCAGTTTGGCCGAGGTCAAAGTCCAAGCCGACCGCATGCGACAAACCCTCTTGCGGGTGCCCGATGTGGCTAAGGTCGAGTTGTTTGGCGTGCAAGACGAGAAGGTTTTCATCGACGTCTCGCAGAAAAAGATCGCGCAAACGGGCTTGGACATGGGTTCGGTCTTGGCACAACTGAGCCAGCAAAACGCGGTCGAGTCGGCTGGCACTTTGCAGTCGCCCCAAGACGTGGTGCAGGTGCGTGTAGGCGGTCAGTTTCAAAATCTGGACGATGTGCGGGCCATGCCGATACGCGGCGGCTCCGGCACGCAGCTGCGCTTGGGCGACATCGCCGAAGTCAGCCGGGGCTATGTGGATCCACCCACCGTCAAAGTGCGACACGACGGTGAGCAAGTCATTGCGCTGGGTGTGAGCATGACCAAGGGCGGGGACATCATCGCCTTGGGCAAGGCCTTGAAAACCAGCACGCAGCAGTTCGAGGCCCAGTTGCCGGCGGGCATCACGCTCAAACAAGTGCAAGACCAGCCTTCGGCCGTGTCCAACTCGGTCAACGAGTTCATCAAAGTCTTGATCGAGGCCGTGGTCATTGTGCTGGCCGTGAGCTTTTTGGCGCTGGGTTTGCACAAACGCCCGGGTGAAAACCCCTTGTGGCGACGCTGGACGCTGGATGTGCGTCCCGGTTTGGTGGTGGGCATCACCATTCCGCTGGTGCTGGCGGTGACCTTTTTGGCCATGAATTACTTTGGCATCGGGCTGCACAAAATTTCGCTGGGCTCGCTGATCATTGCGCTGGGTTTGCTGGTGGACGACGCCATCATCGCGGTCGAGATGATGGTGCGGAAAATGGAAGAGGGCTACGACAAGTTGCGCTCGGCCACTTTCGCCTACGAGCTCACAGCCATGCCGATGTTGACGGGCACCTTGATCACCGCCGCAGGTTTTTTACCCATTGGCTTGGCCAAGTCGGTGACGGGTGAATACACCTTTGCCATCTTTGCGGTGACCGTGATCGCCTTGATCGTCAGTTGGGTGGCGTCGGTGTATTTCGTGCCTTACTTGGGCGCATGGCTGCTCAAACCCCCAGCGCATGCCGTGGTTGAGCACAGCCACGACAGCGCCGAAATGTTCAATACGCCTTTTTACCGTCAGTTTCGTGCTTGGGTGACCTGGTGCGTCACGCACCGCTGGAAGACCATCGGAATCACGATCGCTTTGTTTGTGTTGGGCATCGTGGGCATGGGCAAGGTTCAGCAGCAGTTCTTCCCTGACTCCAGTCGCCCAGAAATTCTGGTGGACCTGTTGCTCCCCGAAGGCGCGCCCTTTGGTGCCAGTGAAGAAGTGGCCAAGCGGGTCGAAAAACGCTTGGCCCAAGAGCAGGGCGTGAGCTCGGTGACCACCTGGGTGGGCTCGGGCGTGCCCCGTTTTTACCTGCCCATGGACCAGGTTTTCCCGCAAAGCAACGTGTCTCAATTGATTGTTTTGCCCAAAGATTTGCAGGTGCGAGAAGCCTTGCGCATCAAACTGCCTGCTTTGTTGGCCCAGGAGTTCCCAGAGGTGCGTGGCCGCGTGAAGCTGCTGCCCAACGGCCCGCCCGTGCCTTACCCGGTGCAGTTCAGGGTGGTGGGCACAGAACCTTCGGTTTTGCGCCAAAAGGCCGAAGAGGTCAAAGCCGCCATGCGATTGAACAACAACACCCGTGGCGTGAACGACAACTGGAACGAGTCGGTCAAAACCGTGCGCTTGGAAGTGGACCAAGCCAAGGCCCGTGCCTTGGGCGTGACCACTCAGTCCATTGCGCAGGCATCGCGCACCTTGCTGTCGGGCACCCCGGTGGGCCAGTTCCGTGAGGGGGACAAGCTGATTGACATCGTGTTGCGCCAACCTCTGAACGAGCGAGATGCTTTGTCGGATTTGGGTCAGGCCTATGTGCCCACCGCTTCGGGCAAATCGATTCCGCTGTTACAGATCGCCAAACCCGTGTTGGGCTGGGAGCCGGGCGTGATGTGGCGGGAAGGCCGTCAATATGCCATCACAGTGCAGTCGGACATCGCTGAAGGCTTGCAGGGCGCCACGGTCACGGCGCAGCTCAAGCCCGAGCTGGACCTACTGCAAGCCCAATGGGCGGCCAAAGGGGAGATGGATTACCGCATTCAAGTGGCGGGCGCGGTGGAGCAAAGCTCCAAGGGCTCGGCCTCCATTTCAGCGGGTGTGCCCATCATGCTGTTCATCACTTTCACTTTGCTGATGCTGCAATTGCAAAGCTTCAGCCGCTCGGTGTTGGTGTTCTTGACCGGCCCCTTGGGCATGGCAGGCGTGGCCGCATCCTTGTTGGCTTTGGACCGTCCGTTTGGCTTTGTGGCCTTGTTGGGGGTGATCGCGCTCATGGGCATGATCCAGCGCAACTCGGTCATTTTGATCGACCAAATCGAGCAAGACCGCGCTGCAGGTGTGGAGCCGTGGATGGCCATTGTCGAGTCGGCCGTGCGCCGCCTGCGCCCCATTGTGCTGACGGCCGCGGCCGCTGTGCTGGCCATGATCCCGCTGTCGCGCAGCGTGTTCTGGGGGCCGATGGCGGTGGCCATCATGGGCGGCTTGATTGTCGCCACGGCTTTGACGCTGCTGGCGCTGCCGGCCATGTACGCGGCTTGGTTCAAAATTGAGCGCCCTAATCAAGCCCGTGCCTGAAACTGACCCACTGAAGCGGCTAAAATAGAAAGTTGACCGATTTCAACCGGGCGGTCAGGTGCGTCAGGCGGCTTTGGGGCCGCATGATGGGCCTGTCGCCCTTTTTGTTTGGACCTGCGCGGGTGGCGAAATTGGTAGACGCACCAGGTTTAGGTCCTGACGGTGGCAACACTGTGCGGGTTCGAGTCCCGCCCCGCGCACCAACTGACTTTTGGCC
>CAJBLW010000581.1 GCA_903953985.1 uncultured Burkholderiales bacterium | reverse complement strand
CCAGTCGGGTAGAGCGTCGTAGGCCATGCGCAAATCGGCAAACTCGGTCTCCCCCCCAAATGCGGGCACCACCGAAGCCGACAGCATGGAGTACTTGGCACGGGGCTTCTGGAAAGAGCTGTCGCTGTGCCAGAGCTGATTGGCCAAGTTGCTGACGATCTTGGTGTGCTCGCGGGCCGCTATTTCGCCATCGGGCGTGACGTTGGAGATATCGGCCAGCTCGTTGTATTTCAAGCGGTGTGCACCCGTCTTGATTCTTCGGAAACCCAGCTCCAGCGGCCCCATGGCCTGCGCGAACGCGATTTGCGCATCCTGACTCAAGTTCTGCCCCGGAAACACCAGAACACCGTGCTGATCCATCGCTGAGCGGATATCTTCTGCCAATGCAGGCGAGATCTGCGCCAAGTCGATACCCGTGACACGGCCGGCAAAAGGCGAGCGTTGTTCAATGTGCATGCTGTGACCCGTCTAACGGCTGGTGGGCTGGGGTTCAATCCAGTTTGATGTTCGCGCTCTTGACCAGCTTGGTCCAACGCTCAATGTCTTCCTTGATGGTCGCGTCAAACTGGTCGGGTGTGATCGGATTGGGCTCCAAGCCCAAAGCGGCCATTTTTTCAATCACTTCGGGCTTTTTCAGGACGGTGATCAAGTCGGCATAGATTTTCTGAACCACGGCACGGGGGGTACCACTGGCCACGACCATGCCAAACATACTTTGCACATTGAAGCCAGGATAAAGCTCGGCCACTTTGGGAATGTCGGGTGCCAAAGGTGAACGGCGCGGTCCTGTGACCGCAATCGGTTTGAGCTTGCCTGACTTCACATGCGGCAAGCTGGAGAACAAGGGATCCACCAGAAAGTCGATGCGCCCTGAAAAAACCTCCGGGTAAGCCGGGCCGCTGCCCTTGAAGGGGGCATGCAACAACTCGATTCCCGCACGTTGCTTGAGCAACTCCATCGCAAAGTGCATGGAGCTGCCACTTCCCGGACTGGCGTAGGCGAACTTGGTCGGATTTTTCTTGATCAGCTCGACCGCATCCTTGAGGGTGTTGGCCGGATAAGCGGACGTGGCTGAAATGAGGACATTGGACGTTCCCAAAATGGTGATGCCTGAGAGATCTTTG
Source organism: uncultured Burkholderiales bacterium (assembly GCA_903953985.1). Lineage (GTDB taxonomy): Bacteria > Pseudomonadota > Gammaproteobacteria > Burkholderiales > Burkholderiaceae_C > Limnohabitans_A. Next base: position 5,409 of record CAJBLW010000581.1, on the reverse strand, counting down.
ACGGTGTCAAACGGCAGTTGACGCATGGCCGGGTTGATCACATGCGGGGTGGCCACCAAACACAACGTGTGCCCATCGGGTGCAGCCTTGGATGCGAAGTCAGTACCCAACGCCGTGCCTGCGCCGGGTTTGTATTCAACGATGACCGATTGTCCCCACACGGACTGCAGGTGCAGCTGCAGCGAACGTGCCAGGATGTCGATGGCGCCACCGGGGGCATTGGGCACGATCAGGGTCACGGGTTTGCTGGGAAAGCCGGGCTGCGCAAACGCTTGCGGCGCAACAGCCGTTGCGGCTACAGCCGACAAGCTCAAGCCAAAAGAACGGCGAGAAATAGGGTGTGTCATGGGGTCTCCTGTTCTGTAAGGGGTTCAAAGTCAATCGATCTTGGCGCCAGTGGCTTGCACCACCGGAGCCCACTTTTTCATCTCGTCAAGGATGTAGGCGTTGTATTCCTCAGGGGTCGACGTGATCGCTTCTTGCCCGATCGAACGGATGCGCTCGGCCACCTCGGGCATTTGCATCACGCTGGCAAAGTCGTTGCGGATTTGCCTGACCAGCGCCGAAGGCGTGCCTCCACGAGCCACCAGACCAAACACCCCTGAAAAATCGTAGCCAGACACCAGCCTGCCAAAGGCTGGCGTATTGGGGGTCAAATCGGCAGGTTTGGTACTGAGCGTGCCGATCAGCTTGAGCTTGCCCGCCTGCACATGCTGCAAGGTGCTGTGCAAGACCGGGTCGATCATGAGCTTGATGTGACCGCCCAGCACATCGTTGATGGCCTGCGCACTGCCTTTGTAAGCCACGTATTCCATGGAGGTTTTGGTCATCATGTTGAGCAAGCTCATGCCCAAATACGACTGGGTGGTGGCTGCGGCATAGGCCAATGGCGGTTTTTGCTTGGCCAGTTCGATCAATTCTGCCGGCGTGTTTGCGGGCACGGAGGGGTGCGCATAAATGCCCATGTGAAACCGCGTCAGCATCATCACACCCGTCAAGTCCTTGAGCGTGTCATACGGCAATTTGGCACCCAACAAGGGGTTGGTCACATGCGATCCGGTGACGATGCCCAACACATGCCCGTCGGGCGCAGACTTGGCCACCACATCGGTGCCGATGGCCGTGTTGGCGCCGGGCTTGTTCTCCACGATGACCGGTTGCTTCCACTTGTCACTCAGTTTTTCTGCCATCAAACGAGCCAAGGCATCCGTGGCACCGCCAGGCGGAAAAGGCACCACCAGCCGCACGGTTTTGGTCGGAAAATCAGCCGCCATCGCAGAGCCCCAACTCCAGCAGCAGGCCATCAACACCCATGAAGAAAAGCGAAAAAATGAACGCATGCTAAAACTCCTATGCTTGAGAGGGTGAACGTTTGGTGATTTCCACCACGCCTTGATCCGCGTCGACCCGAACCCAATCGCCGGTCTCAATCACATCGAGCGGGTTGTGGTCAAAGTCGGTCATGCACGGCGCACGGGTGACCACCGCACCCAGCGCCACCTTGGTGGTCATTTCATTGAACAACATGGCTGCGGGGGCCACACCAAAGGTGCGCGTCAGGTGAAAGGCGTTGGACCAACCTGAGGAGCCTTTGGCTCCCGGAAAAACCAGCACCTTGCCCGCAAAACTGATGTCACGTAACTCGTGGCGTGTTTCTACGATCGTGCCGGTGCGTGAATCAATGCCACCCCAACCCGATATCTGCTGACCGGTGACCAGCGCTTCGCCTTCGCTCACGCCAGGCACCACACAGCGACCGCGCAAAATGATTTTGGTCATCGCATCACTCATTTCAGCCCTCCTTGCCAGCGTCCTGTGCACGCGGCTTCCACGCAATCGGCGGTACTGCCGAACCAGGCTTGCACACCCAGAATGGCGGGCAGGTAATGGGTTTGCTTGGCCGAATCCATGGCCACCACGCGCGTGCCTTTGGGCATGGCCCGGCTCATGGCCGAGCAACTGTCCGACAGGATGTGCCCACCGGCAGCTTCAATGATGCGGGTGAAGCCGTTTTGGTCACACAAGGCCTTGGTGCTGCGCGGCGTGAAAATCCACAACTCGCAATCGGGGTGGACTTGTCGGCCCTCGATCAGTTGTGTCAGCTCCCACAACTGCTCCATGCTGTAGTGCGGGCAACCCAGCATCACGTAGTCCACTTTCGTGTCTTTTCCGGTGCTGTTGAGTTTGTCCAAAATGCCTTGTTTTTCACGCGCATCAAAGCGGAACACCTCTGTCGGCTTGCGCTGGCCAAAGGCCTGCTCCAGGGTCATCGCCTCGGGTGTGATGCCCACGATGTGGTACATCTCCACGCCCCCTGACGACGAAGCCGAGGCGCCAAAATGCTTGAGCCGGGCCAGGTTGGGCGTTTTGCCTATGCCCGTGACCACCGGAACTTTTTCCTGTACTTTGTCGCCGATCCAGTAGCCCAGCAAACCCCAGTCTGCGGTGGATTCAATGGGCGTGGCCACTTCAATCAGGTGGGTGCCCAAGCGGTTTTCATCGAGGTGATAACCCCAATAAGGAATGCGGCCGGTGAGCATGGCAGCGCCCACACTTTCACGGCCTTCGGTGTTGGTGCGTGCGCCCAGCACCGAGTTGCAATAGACCACCGCCGACGACTCCATCCAGGCGCAGTGCTCGCCACGGGTCGGGATGTTGCCCACCTGATAAGGCGTGCAGGTGTTGGTGGCCTGAATGCCCAGACCCGTGGTGAAGGCCTCGCCCTTGCGAAAGAAATGCACCGCCTCTTCGTCTACACCCATGCGGGCGGCCTGCTCCGGATCAAAACCCAGCTGTGTATGGGTGGTGAAGGCCTTGATTTTCGGAATTTTCACCACCTCGTCGCTGTCCAAGCTGAACTGCGAGAACACCGCGTCCATGCCGCCGTTTTGGCGGGCAAAGTCGCGCATGAAGGGCGTGGTCGCACTCACCGAGGCCACCACATTGTTGGTTTCCACCAGGCGCTCGGCACCCAAAGCGCGACCATATCGGACCAGCAAGTCCATGGCTTTTTGCACGGCCGGGCCTTGCGCGCCATCGAACATGGCTTGTTCTTGCGCCGAGAGTTTCATGTAGCGCTTTCGGTGGCTGTGGCTGTATCTGGGCACACGCTGGCCTGCGCCTGTGGCCGAAGATAAACACCTTGCTTTTGCAAACGCGATTGCAGCTGTGCCATGTCCACCGCGCGCGGCTCAACACCCTGCGCCACCGCCAAGGCTGCGGCCACACCGGCAGCCTGGCCCGTGATCCAGCACTGGGGAATTTCGCGCATGAAGCCGTGCGAGTTCTTGTCGCAAGACAAATGCCGTCCAGGCGCCAGCAAACCGTCCAAGGTGGCAGGCACCAGGGCGCCATAAGGAATGGAAATGTTCGGAAATGCGGGCGACACGGCGGGCGACACCCCCACCTCGTCGGGCAAGGCCACACCGGCAGGCCACTGCGAACGCAGCACCGCGCCCACCCCTTTGAGGCGGCGCGTGTGGCGCACCCCGATCTGCGGGGCGCTGAGCATCATGAAGGCATTTTCAAAGCCCGGGGCATTTTGCTTGTAGTAGTTCAGATGCTGCTCCATGGCTTGGTGCGAGCGCACTTCGACCGTGGTCAGGTCGTCCACATCGAGCGCCGAATAGCCGGTTTGGCGTGGCCCCATGAACAAGGCCACTTCGTTGCGCCAGGACACAAAGGGCCGCTCAAACAAACCACATTCCGCGCGCCCTTTGGCCATGAACGCCGTGAAGGCATCGGGCTGCCCTGCCTTGAAGGCAATCCAGCGGTTCATGTCCACGCCCCCCAGCATGAAGGCGGTGTTCATACTGTGGTGCACATCGGCTTCTTCGATGTCGGTGTCAAACTCGGCGCCCGCACGGCCAAACAAATCACCATCGCCCGTGGCATCGATCACCACCTTGGCCATGATCGCCATGCGGCCTTCCTTGCTCTCGAACACCACGCCTTTGACGGCGCCGTCTTCCACGATGGGCAAGGCGGCCCACGAGTGGTAGACCAGTTTGACGCCACGTTCCAAGATGATCTGCTGACTCAGCAGCTTCAAGCGCTCCGGGTCCACGGTGGGTGACCAGGTGACCACGCCATGGTACGACGCCGTACGCTGCGACCAATGCGCAGTTTTGCTGCTGTCGGTCGAGCCCCATTCACTCGGGTCAGGTCCGGCCACCGCATCAGCAGGCAAACGGTCAAACAATTCTTCGGCAAATCCGCGAATGACCAGCTGACCTGTCCAATCGCTCATGCGATCGATCCAAATCACCAGGCCACCGGTGGACAAGCCGCCCAGGTGGTTGTAGCGCTCCAGCAAAGTCACATCCGCGCCTTCACGGGCCGCTGCCGCCGCCGCCGCCGTGCCCGAGGGACCACCGCCAACGACCAACACATCGCAGCGGTGATAGATCGGAATGCGGCGTCCTTTTTCTTCCCAAAATCCGTGGTCCGGGCGTTGCGTCTTTTGGCCATCGCGGCCAAAAATGTCGGACACCAAAATCCGCTCGGCCGTTCGTTCGGTGGTGATGACTATGCTGTCTTTCATGAGCCTTGACTTTCTTATTTTCGGCTTGAAGCGTGGGGCTCAATGAGCACCGCGCCATGGGCCAGTGAACTGACGTTGCGACGGTAAATCTGCAGCCAACCTTTGTCGAATTGTTTTTTGGGTGGTGTCCAATGCCGCTTTCTTTCTGCCAGCACGGCCTCGTCCACCAGCAAGTCGCAACGCTGGGAGTCCAGGTCGATGCTGATCATGTCGCCGTCTTCGACCAAGGCCAATGGGCCACACACCGCACCCTCGGGTGACACCTCGGCCACCACCAGGCCTTTGCAGACCAGCCCCGACAAATGGCCATCGGTGATCAAGGCCACGTCGGAACCCAGACCGGCGCCATCGATGGCGAACACCACTTTGGATGAGCCGCCACCCATGCCGGGGCCCCCGGTCACGCCCGCCCCCCGCATGACCACCACATGACCGGGCCGAATGTCTTGGCGCTGCAAGGCCGCAATGGCGTCATCCGCGGCAGAAAAGCAAATCGCCGGCCCGGTGTACTGGCGACTTTTGCGCTCAATGATGCCGGTTTTGACGATGCCGTAATCGGGCGCCAGGCTGCCGCGCAGCAGCACGATGGCGGGCTTGTTGGCCACCGGGCGGCTCATGGGCCGGATCACATCTTCGTCGGCCACACGCACATCGCTCAGGTTCTGAGCCAAAGTCTGACCCGTCACCGTCATCACATCCCGATCCAGCAGCGATTCGAGCTGCTTCAGCGTGGCCCGCGCACCGCCAGCCGCTTCGTATTCCTCAATGAAGCGATCACCCACGGGCCGAACGGCGCTGAGCACCGGGGTGTCTTGCGCCAAGCGGTTGAACAGGCCATACACATCCACATCGCATTCGGACTCGGT
>CAJBLW010000580.1 GCA_903953985.1 uncultured Burkholderiales bacterium | reverse complement strand
TCGGGTTTTGCGTGGCCATCACCAAAAAGGGCCGGGGCACCGCATGGGTTTCGCCTGCGATGGTGACTTGCCGCTCTTGCATGACTTCAAGAAGTGCGCTTTGCACTTTGGCGGGAGCGCGGTTGATTTCATCGGCCAGCAGCAAGTTGGCAAACACCGGCCCCAGCACGGTGCTGAATTCGCTGATTTTTTGGTTGTAAATGCGGGTACCCACCAGGTCAGCAGGCAGCAAGTCGGGCGTGAACTGGATGCGCTTGAAGCTGCCATTGACGGTTTTTGCGAGCGTGTTGACCGTGAGGGTTTTGGCCAGCCCCGGCACGCCTTCAATCAGCAGATGGCCTTGCGCCAAGATGGCCACCAGGATGCGTTCGAGAAACGCGTCTTGCCCCACCACCACGCGTTTGACTTCGTACAGCACGCGCTCCATCAGCGCGGCGTTAACGGGGGCGCTGGGAGGGGTCTGGCCCTGGTTCCATGCCAATTCAGAGGGGTTCATGCACAAGACCTTTCAAAAAGTGAGCCCGGTTCAACGTCAAAACGGCGGCAAGCCCATACCGCCACCCGCGCTTTCAATGGTGGCGGCAAACACGATGCCAATGAAGGTGCGGGCCGAGGTGGGGTTGAGGATGGCGGTCACGATGCCCACCACCTCACCGGCCATGTTGATGAGCGGCCCACCCGAGTTGCCGGGGTTGGCAGCGGCATCGGCCTGGATCAGGCCACGCATCATGGTTTTGCCCTCGGAGCCGAACGACCGGTTCAGGCCCGAGACCACACCCGCCGAGACCGAGGGACCAATGCCAAACGGGAAACCAACCGCCACCACTTCGTCACCGGGTTGAAGGTTCTGGCTGCTGCCCAGCGTGGCGGGCTGCAGATCATCCGGCAGGCGCTTGGCCTTGATCACGGCCAAATCGTTTTCGGGTTGCACGCCGATCACCAGCGCTTCCGATTCCGTGCCATCGGCAAAGGTGACCTGGATGCGCTTGGCGCCTTGCACCACATGCAAGTTGGTCAGTATGACCCCTTCTTCCGAAATCACCACACCGGAGCCCACGCCGGTGTTTTGCATTTCGCCTTGGGGATTTTTCTTGTCTTCGTCTTGGATGTGGACACGCACCACCGAGGGTGCGATCAGCTGCGCGGCGCGGGCGGCCCGCGAAGGCAAGTCCTGGGTGTTCAGGGTGTGCAGCACGGCCGCGTTGATGTCATCCTGCGTCAGCCGCTGCGGTGTGCCCGTCTGCCGGGTCAGGGCCCAAGTGAGCGAGGCGCTGAGCAAGGCGCACAGCAACAAAGAAGCCCAAAGCGGCAAGCGTTGAAACCGCTGGTGGATGTTGCTGGCGCTGAGAGAAGCCGATGGTGCTGAATGGGTGACGGCCGCGCTTGCCGATGCAGGCAGTTTGTCAGCCCCTTGTGCAGAGGGCTTTCGGCTGTAGAGTGCGGCTCGTTTCATCGTTGTTGGGGGCTTCGGTGATACAGTGGGCAGACATTATTGCAAGCCTCACGACATGCACTTTATCTGGCCCGAGCTGCTTTGGCTATTGCTGTTGATCCCCCTGTTGGTGGTGGGGTACATCCGGGCTTTGCGCCGCAAACGCACCGCGGTGGTGCGTTATTCCAGTCTGGACTTGATTCGACCCGCTTTGGGACCAGGGCAACGGATACGCAGGCACATTCCCCCCGCTTTGCTGCTCTGCGCCCTGACCATGGTGTTGCTCGGCACCGCCAGGCCCAGTGCCCGG
>CAJBLW010000579.1 GCA_903953985.1 uncultured Burkholderiales bacterium | reverse complement strand
GTCAATGGACGCTTGAAATTCACAGCCATGTGCAGGCTCCTTCTTCGGCTTTGAGCGCATTGCGGCGCATATTGGCAAACAGTTCACGGCCCATGCCCACCCCATTGGCAGCGCGCAACTCGGCGGGCATTTGAGCCAGCGGCCGGGCAGCCCATTCGGCCTCGCTGACCAGCACCTGCAAGGTGCCCCCCACGCCGTCGAGGCGAATGAGGTCTCCGTCTTGCACCTTGGCCAGCGGTCCACCGGCCGCGGCTTCGGGCGAGACGTGGATGGCGGCAGGCACTTTGCCCGACGCGCCGCTCATGCGCCCGTCGGTCACCAGCGCCACTTTGAAGCCCTTGCCTTGCAGCACGGCCAGCGGCGGCGTGAGTTTGTGCAACTCGGGCATGCCGTTGGCTTGCGGGCCTTGCCAGCGCACCACGCAAACAATGTCGCAGTCGAGTTCACCCGCTTTGAAAGCGGCATGCAATTCGTCTTGCGAATTGAACACACGGGCTGGCGCTTCAATGACGTGCAGCGCTTTGGGTACGGCAGAAATTTTGATCACACTGCGGCCCAAATTCCCTTGCAGCAACTTGAGGCCACCCGTAGCGCTGAAGGGGCTGGTCACGGGGCGCACCACGGTGTCGTCTTTGCTGGCTCCCGCGTCATGCCATACCAGTTGACCGTTTTGGGCCGAAGGGATGCGGGTGAATTCACGCAGGCCCCCTGCACGCACCGTCAGCACATCGGCATGCATGAGCCCGGCGTCCAGCAACTCGCGGATCACATAGCCCGGGCCGCCTGCGGTTTGGAACTGGTTCACGTCGGCGCTGCCGTTGGGGTAAACGCGTGTCAGCAGCGGAACCACATCCGACAAGGCCGAAAAATCGTCCCAGTCGATCACGATGCCCGCCGCACGCGCCACCGCCACCCAATGGATCAGGTGGTTGGTCGAGCCGCCCGTGGCCAGCAAGGCGACCATGGCATTGACCATGCAGCGCTCGTCCACCAGACGGCCAATCGGTGTGAATTTTTTGTCTTTGACCAGCGCCAGCACGGTGCGGGCGGCTTCGCGGGTCAGCTCAGTGCGCACGCCCTCGCCCGGGTTGATGAAGGCCGTGCCCGGCACCTGCAGGCCCATGGCTTCGAGCAGCATCTGGTTGCTGTTGGCCGTGCCGTAAAAGGTGCAAGTGCCTTCGCCGTGGTAAGCGGCCGATTCGGCTTCGAGTAGCTCAGCGCGGCCCACCAGGCCCAGCGCCGCTTGTTCGCGCACCTTGGATTTTTCGTTGTTGGAGAGGCCGCTGGTCATGGGGCCAGCAGGCACAAACACCGTGGGCAAATGGCCAAACTGCAATGCGCCAATGAGCAGGCCCGGCACGATCTTGTCGCACACGCCCAGCATCAGCGCAGCGTCAAACACGTCGTGGCTGAGCGACACGGCGGTGGCCATGGCGATCACGTCGCGGCTGAACAGGCTCAGCTCCATGCCCGGCGTGCCTTGCGTGACGCCATCGCACATGGCCGGCACGCCGCCCGCCACCTGGGCGGTGGCGCCCAGCTTGCGCGCTTCGTCTTTGATCAGGTCCGGGTAATGCTGCAGCGGGGCGTGGGCCGACAGCAAGTCGTTGTAGGCATTGACGATCCCGATGTTGGGCGCTCGCGGAGCCACCACCTTGATTTTGTCGAGCGCAGTGGCGCGGCTTTTGTCCTCGTGGGGCATGGCGGCAAAGGCGTGGGCCACGTTGGCGCAACCCAGGCGCTGGGCTCCCGGGTCACGCTGGACGGCGGAATCGACCTGCGTCAAATAGGCTCGGCGAGTCGGCCGGCTGCGCTCGGTGATGCGGGCTGTCACGGCCGCCAATATCGGGTGAAGTGTCATGTTTTGACGCCGGATGGGACGTGGTAACTAAATTACATGACAGATGGTAACCGCGTTCCCTTGCTTTAGCGCGTTTGGCAAGTTACAGACAGGGTACAACTCGCTGTCGATGGCTGAAAGACTAAAAAAAACCCGCCGAAGCGGGTTTTTTGCAGGGCCGTGACGCCTTACTTGGGAGCAGATGCGTTCGCGGCGGCAGGCGCTGCAGAGGCGTCCGCTGCAGGCGCTGATGCGTCCGCGGCGGGCGCTGAAGCTTCGGCAACTGGCGCTGTGACTGCCGCTGGCACTGCAGGTGCTGCTTTTTTGCTTTTGGCAATGCCAAAGCCGACTGCCAGGCCCACGGCCAGCAAGACTGCTGCGGCTACAACGGCCAAAGCCACGGGTTGGTTGTCATCTTCTTGGGTCGACATGGGTTTTTTCTCCGAAAATAATCGGAATATTGTAATAGGGCCTCGTTGCACATGACCGACATCCAAGACGTCACAGCCCAAGCGCCAGCCGCTGACAGTAGCCCCACTTACTTCAAGGGCGCTTTGCTCGACCATTTTCGGGCGCAAACCGTCGGCCAGGATTTGTGGGTATTTGGCTACGCCTCTTTGCTTTGGCGCCCCGAGTTCGAAGCCGAGGAGCAGCACCTCACCCGCGTCTGGGGATGGCACCGCGCTCTGAAAATGTGGAGCCACCTGAACAGGGGCAGCCCCGAGTGCCCAGGTTTGGTGTTTGCCTTGTTGCCCGGCGGCAGTTGCCAAGGCGTGGCCTACCGGGTGGCCCGAGACCAGGCCGACGCGGTGTTGGTGCGGCTGTGGGAGCGGGAAATGCCCATGGATGTCTACACCCCCAACTGGCTGCCCTGCGCCACCCCACAAGGCACAGTACGGGCCTTGGCCTTCACATTGCCCCGCAGCAGTCCCAGTTACACGGGGCATTTGCCAGCCGAGCGCTATCGGCAAATTTTTCAGCAAGCTTGCGGCCGCTTTGGTACCACGCTGGACTATGCCTTGCAGACCTACCGCAGCCTGCAAGCCCACGGCATCGAAGACCGGGCCTTGGCGGCTTTGCTGCGCCACGCCGACTGAGTCCATATACTTGCACCATGAACATCGCCGACCTGCGCAAGAGCTACGAAAAAGCCGAACTCAACGAGAACGCCTCGCACGCCAACCCCTTGGCTCAGTTTGAGCAATGGCTGCAAGAGGCCATTGCATCCGAAGTGCCCGAACCCAACGCCATGACGCTGGCCACCGTGGCCAGCAACCTGCGCCCCAGCACCCGTGTGGTGCTGATCAAAGGCTGTGACGCACGCGGCATCGTCTGGTACACCAATTACGACAGCCAAAAAGGCCAGGAACTGGCGGGCAACCCCTTTGCGGCGCTGCAGTTCCATTGGGTTGAACTCGAACGCGTGGTGCGCATCGAAGGGCGGGTGGAAAAGGTCAGTGACGAAGAAAGCGACGCCTATTTTCACAGCCGCCCGCTCGATTCACGCATCGGCGCTTGGGCC
>CAJBLW010000578.1 GCA_903953985.1 uncultured Burkholderiales bacterium | reverse complement strand
TGACCTTGGTGCTGTTCTTCTTTTACCGCTTAACCCGACACGGTGTGGCCATGCAGTCGTCTTCACAAAACCAACTGGACGCTTACTTGAATGGCGTGCGCGTCAAGCGGGTCAACTCCATGGTCTGGGCCCTGGGCGGCGTCACGGCAGCCTTTGCAGGTGTGCTGTTGGCGCCCATCACTTTGGTGGACATCAGTTTGTGGTTTGTCACCCTCAAGGCCTTGTCGGCCCTGGTGCTGGGCGGCTTTGGCAGCATTCCGGGCGCGATTGTGGGCGGGCTTCTGATTGGCCTCATCGAACAGTACGCCGGTGTCTACATGCCCGACGGCACCAAAGACATCGTGGCCTATCTGGTGCTGATTGCCGTGCTCATTGTGCGTCCCCATGGCTTGCTGGGCGAAGCCCATGGCCGACGCGTCTGAAAAAAAGAAAGAACCCCACAGATGCGTTTTGATTACCACACCCAATACCGCGAAGGCTTCGCCCTGTGGCGCAGCCCGTTTGACCGCAACCTCTATGCCTTGCTGCTGCTCATCTTGTGTGCCCTGCCCTGGTTTTTGACGCCTTTCATGCTCGGCGAGATGGCCTATGTGTTCATTCTGTGCGTGGCCAGCCTGGGCTTGATGTCGCTGACCGGTCTGACCGGACAGGTGTCATTGGGGCATGCCGCCTTCATTGCGATTGGGGCCTATGGCCACGCCTGGTTCTTGTCCAAAGGCGTGCCCTTGCCGGTCTCTATGGTGATGGCCGCTTTGCTCAGCGCCGCTGCCGGTTTGCTGGTGGGCATACCGGCCATTCGGGTCTCTGGTCTCTACTTGGCCATGGTGACGCTGGCCTTTGCCATCATCGTGGAACAGATCATCGGTCACTGGAGTTCGGTCACCGGCGGTTTTACCGGCCTGGCGGTGAATGACCCCGTCCTTCTGGGCCTGTCCCTGAGCGGCTCCAAGGCTTTTTATTATTTCTGTCTGATCACCCTGGTGCTGGTGTTGCTGGTCTTGCTCAACATCTTGCGCTCGGGCATGGGCCGCGCCTTGATCGGCGTGCGTGAATCCGAAGCGGCATCTTACGCCTTGGGCATCCCGGTCGAGCGGATGAAGGCGGGCGCTTTTGCCTTGTCAGCGGGCATCACCGGCCTGGCTGGCAGCATGCTGGCTCACCACCTGAAATACCTCACGCCCGATGGCTTCACCTTGCTGCTGTCACTGGAGCTGGTGCTCATGGTCGTGATCGGCGGCCTGGGCAGTTTGCGCGGCGCGGTGCTGGGGGCCATTCTCATCAGCTCCCTGCCCACCGCCATCTCCCGCATCAAACCGTTTTTGCCCGACAGCGTGGCCAAACAGTTTGGCCTGGAGACCTTCATCTTTGGCTTGGTGCTGGCCCTTTTTGTGCTGTTTGAGCCCATGGGGCTGAATGGACGCTGGCTCAAGATCCGCAGCCTGCTGGAATCTTTTCCGATCTACCGAAAAGACACCTTCAAGCGCAACAAGCGTTACATGAAATCGGAGCGTTACCGTTGAAAACATCCAACGCCACCCCCCCGCTGCTGACAGTAGACAAACTGTCGCTCGCTTTTGGCGGCGTGCAAGCCATTGCCGATCTGAGCCTGGAAGTCAGGCCCGGCGAAGTGCTGGCCGTGATCGGACCCAACGGTGCGGGCAAAACCTCGCTGCTCAATGCGGTCACCCGCGTGTTCGACCCCAGTGGAGGACAAATCCACTTCAAGGGCCAGGACCTGACCCAAATGCAGCGCCACCAAATCGCCACCCTGGGCATTGCGCGCACCTTCCAGAACATTGAGTTGTTTGAAGCTGCCACGGTGCTGGACAACCTTTTACTCGGACGCCACCGCTTCTTTCAGGGCCATTGGTGGCAACAAGTTTTGCGCACACCGGCCCTGACCCGACTCGAAGAGGCAGCCCACGCCGAAGTGGAAAAAATCATCGACTTCCTGGACCTCACGCCCTGGCGGCATGCGCCCATCGCAGGCCTGCCTTATGGCGTGCGCAAAGTGGTGGAGCTCGGTCGTGCCTTGTGCGCCCAGCCTGAGCTTTTGTTTCTCGATGAACCGGCCTCGGGTCTGAACCCCGAAGAAACGCGTGAACTGGCCTTCTGGATCGACGACATCCGCAGCGAACTGGGCATCACCGTGGTCATGGTGGAGCACGACATGTCCCTCGTCAGTGCCGTGGCCGATCGGGTCATTTGCATGGCCCAAGGCCGGGTATTGGCCCAAGGCAGTCCGACCGAAGTTCAAAGTCATCCGGCTGTCATTGCCGCTTATTTGGGAGCTTGAGCATGAGTGCCTTGCTGGAAGTACGCAACCTGGAAACCTGGTACGGCCCCATTGCCGCCATGCAAGGGGTCAACCTGCAGGTTGAAAAAGGACAAATGGTGACGGTGCTGGGGGCCAATGGCGCGGGCAAAACCACCCTGCTCAACACCCTGGCCGGGGTGATCGACCCCTTCAAAGGCCAAGTCCTGCTGAACAACCAAACCATCCACGGTCTGGACGCCGATGCGGTGTGCCGACGGGGTGTGGTGCTGGTGCCCGAGGGGCGCCAAATCTACCCCTTCCTCAGCGTGCGGGAAAACCTCAACATGGGGGCCTATACCCGCCGCGACGCCGATGCGATTCGACAAGACTTGGAGCGTGTCTTCCAATGGTTTCCGCGTTTGCTGGAACGGGCGCAACAACACGCTGGCTTGTTGTCCGGAGGCGAGCAGCAGATGCTGGCGATTGGCCGCGCCTACATGGCGCAACCGCAACTGCTGATGCTCGATGAGCCCTCGCTGGGTCTGTCGCCCTTGCTGACCAAAGAGATTTTCAACATCATCAGCCGCATCCGCCAGGAAACGGGCACCGCGGTTTTGGTGGTCGAGCAAAACGCCGCCATTGCCCTGGCGCATGCGGACTATGGCTACATCATGGAGTTGGGCCGCATCGTGGCGGCCGACAGCTGCGCCGTGCTGAGTCAAAAAGCCGATGTGCGCGAAGCCTATTTGGGCGGTCACAGCACCCAAGGCATCAGCGGCACTTCGCAACGCTGGAAACGCCGCAAAACTTGGCGCTGAAGCCGCACACCATGAACACCGCAGACACCATGAACGCTCCTGCCGCCATCTCTTTTCTGGGCGAAGACACGCCCGCCAAAGTCTTTCGCCAGCGCTGTCGCACCTGGGCCGATCAACCGGCCTTGCGCTACAAGCAAAGGGGCCTGTGGCAAAGCACCACATGGGCCGAATACTTTGCCCGCGCGCGGGCGACCGGACTGGCCATGCATGCGCTGGGGCTTGAACGCGGTCAAGTGGTCTGCGTGCTGGCCGAAAACCGACCCGAATGGCTCTACGTCGACATGGGCGCCCAATGCATGGGCCTGGTCGGCAACGGCGTCTACCCCACCTCGTCGGCAGGTCAACTTCAACACATCCTATTGGACTCGGGCAGCCGAATGCTGTTTGTTGAAAACCAGGAGCAACTCGACAAGGCCATGGAGATTCGCACCCAATGCCCGCAACTGCAGCGCATTGTGGTGATGGACCGTGAAGGCTTGCGCGGCTTTTCCGATCCGGATGTGGAATTTTTTGATGAATTCCTGGCACGCGGCCTGGCCTTGGCCGACACCCGTCAAGCCCTTTTTGAAGCCTCGATCGACAGCACCCAATCCGAAGACCTGGCTTTTTTGGTCTACACCTCGGGCACCACCGGGGCACCCAAGGGGGCCATGACCCTCAACCGCAACCTGGTCTTTCAACTGAGCCTGGCCACCGACTACCTGGACATCCAGCCGGGTGACAAATCCGTGTCCTTTTTGCCGCTTTGCCATATCGCCGAGCGCATGTCTTCTGTCTACAACCCCTTGGCCTTGGGGCTGGTGGTCCACTTTCCGGAAAACTCGGGCACGGTGTTCAACGACATGCGTGAGGTGGCCCCGCATCTGGTGTTTGCACCGCCCCGCTTCTGGGAAAAAATGTATTCCCAAATCGACTTGTTCATGCGCGACGCGATCGCCCCGGCCCGCTGGGCTTACCAGACCACACGCGCCATGGGCGCGGCCAGGGTCGAAGCCCAACTGCAGGGCCAAGCCACCAAACCACCCAGTCTTTTGCTCCAGGCCATGCAGTGGCTGGCCTTGCGCAATGTCCGCATCTTTTTGGGTTTGCAAAACGTCAAAAGTGCACTGACCGGTGCCGCGCCTGTCCCACCGGATTTGATCCGCTGGTATTTGGGCTGCGGCATCGAACTGCGCGAAGCCTTCGGCATGACCGAAACCACCGGCTTTTGCACCGCCACGCCCAAAGGCGCCATTCGTTTGGGCTGGGCTGGCGTCAAAGCTCTGGGCACAGAGATTCGAATTGGCAAAGACAACGAGGTGTTGGTGCGTGGCCCCAACGTGTTCGGCGGTTACTGGAACTTGCCCGATAAAACCCGCGAAAGTCTGGACGATGAGGGCTGGCTGCACACAGGCGATTGCGGCGAAATCAATGCCGAGGGCTACCTGGCCATTCGCGACCGCATCAAGGACATTTTGATCACCTCGGGCGGCAAGAACATCACCCCCAGCCACATTGAAAGCCTGCTCAAGTTCAGCCCCTACATCACCGATGCCGTGGTCATTGGCGATGGTCGCAAATACCTCACTTGCCTGGTCATGATCGACCAAGAACATGTGGCCCGTTATGCCCAAGAACACCAAGTGCCCTACACCGACTTTGGCAGCCTCACGCGAGCCCCCGAAGTG
>CAJBLW010000577.1 GCA_903953985.1 uncultured Burkholderiales bacterium | reverse complement strand
GGAAAGGTTCGGTTCAGTTCAGGCCAGGGTGTTTCGCAAGGCGTGCCCAACGCATGGACCAAGCGCTGCCCCAGGGTTCGTGCGGCCTTGACGGTGATTTGCTGACCCAGGATGGCGCGCACGGCCAGCTCGAACCCATCCAGGCCCCCCGGCAAGCGCTGGCCCAGGGCGTGTGGGAATGCGGGCTCAAGCACCTGGGCGATGGCGGCCGGCTCAGCATCCAGGTCCAGCCAGTCCCGCACCTGCGCCACCAGAGCGGGCAGCACGGGCAGCAAGTTGGGGCTGATGCGAAGATGGACCCACGGATGAACGGTGTCCCAGCATACCGCCAGCCAGCCGCTGATCACGCTGGCGCCATGGAGCCAGCGCACGGTTCGGCGCCACTCGGCTTGCGGGCCTTCGCTGCTCCAGATCTCCATGCCCTCCAGCGATCGGTCTTTGAAAAACTGCCACAGCCCAGCGATCTGGTAGGGCGGCCGGTAGTGCAGCACCAGGGCCAATGGCGTGCCACTTTCCGACGCGTTAAGGCGCTGCGTGCGTGCTGGGCGCAGTTGGCCAGGGCTGAGTTGGTAACGCTTTGAAAAAGCCGCATACATGCGCCGGGCCGAACCAAAACCACTGGCTTGGGCCACCTGGGCCACGGACATCGGGCTGTCGTGCAACCACTGTTTGGCGCGCAGCAGGCGTTGGGTTTGCAGGTATTGCAGCGGCGAGACTTGCCAATGCAGCGTGAACATGCGGCGCAGGTGCCGGTCGCTCACGCCCAGTTGCGCCGCCAAGGCGGTCATCGTCGGGGGTTTGCGGCTGTGGTGGATGGCCATGTGCAGCTGCTTGGCTGCAAATTCGGCCACAACGGCCTGCGCATCGGTGGTGGACCAAAAGCGCCGCGCAGGGGCCAGCTCAGGGCGGCAACGCAGACAGGGCCTGAACCCATGGGACTCGGCTTGCGCTGGTGTTTCAAAAAATTGGCAATTTGTAGCGCGGGGCAGTTTCACCCGGCAGACTGGGCGGCAATAAATGCCGGTGGAGGTGACGCCAGTGAAAAAAATACCGTCCCATGCGGCATCCCTTTCAGACATAGCTTGATAGCAGCGATCCCTGTCCAAGCCCTGTGCCGATTCAGGCCGGACTTGTGGGGGATGCAGCTGATGGCTTTTCATGAAGGCCATGTTAGCCACAAAAGGCGCTTTACGGATGCTTGGGTTGTGCCGTTTGCGGACCTGTGGTTTCGGCTGGCTGGCGAGGCTCAGCACCTACAATACAACGCGCTGATCTTCCCAGCGGCCAGGCTGAAACCTCTCCTACCCAGACGAAACCCAGACGCCATGCAAGTCACCTCTACGATTTTCAAAGCCTACGACATACGCGGCGTGGTGCCGTCGACCTTGAATGAACAAGTGGCCGAGGGCCTGGGCAAGGCCTTTGGCACGCACGCTCTGGCCCAAGGTCAAAGCATGGTGGCTGTGGGGCGTGACGGCCGCCTGAGTGGCCCTGCATTGTCGGCCGCGCTGATTCGTGGTTTGGTGGCGGCTGGCATCCAGGTCATCGACATTGGCTTGGCCACGACGCCCATGCTGTACTTTGCGGCCAGCACCGCTTGCCAAAGCGGCATTCAGGTGACCGGCAGCCACAACCCCAAAGACTACAACGGCTTCAAGATGGTGTTGGGCGGCCGCGCCATTTATGGCGACGAAATCCAGGGTCTGCGCCAGAGGATGGAAGACGAGAGCTGGCAGCTGCAAGGCGGTGGCAGCGTAACGCACTTGGACGTGCTGGCCGACTATACGCAGCGCATCGTGGGCGACGTGAAGTTGTCCCGCCCGATGAAGATCGTGATCGACTCGGGCAACGGCATCGCGGGTGCTTCGGCCCCGGGCATCTTCCGCGCCCTGGGCTGCGAGGTGATCGAGTTGTTCAGCGAAGTGGATGGCAACTTTCCGAACCACCACCCCGACCCCAGCAAGCCGGAAAACCTGCAAGACCTGATCGCGGCCCTGAACACCAGCGGGGCCGAATTGGGCCTGGCCTTTGACGGCGACGGCGACCGATTGGGCATCGTGACGAATGATGGCCACAACATCTACCCCGACCGCCAGATGCAGTTGTTCGCGCACGACGTGCTCAGCCGCGTGCCGGGCGGCACCATTTTGTTTGATGTGAAGTGCTCTCAGCGCCTGGCCCCGGCCATCGAGGCGGCTGGCGGCAAGGCTTTGATGTACAAAACAGGCCATTCGCTGATCAAGGCGCAGATGCGGGCCATCGAGGCCGCAGGCGGCCAGGCCCCCCTGGGGGGCGAGATGAGCGGGCATATTTTCTTCAAGGAGCGCTGGTATGGTTTTGACGACGGCACCTACGCCGGTTGCCGCTTGCTCGAAATCGTCAGCCAATCACCTGATGCCAACGCCGTATTGAATGCCCTGCCCACCAGCTTCAGCACGCCTGAGCTGAATGTGGCTTGCGCCGAGGGCGAGCCACACAGCGTAACCCGCGCCCTGCAAGTGTTGGCCGGTGATGCCTTCAAGGCACCTGCCAAAGTTTTCACCATCGACGGCTTACGTGTCGATTGGCCCGATGGTTTTGGCCTGATCCGCGCCTCCAACACCACCCCCGTGCTGGTGCTGCGCTTTGAGGGCCAGACCGAGGGCGCCCTGCACCGCATCGAGGCCGAGATGCTGGCGCTGCTGCGCTCGGTCAAGCCCGATGCGCAGATTCAGGCGGCGGCGCATTGAACACGTCCAAGCACGGTCTGGACCATGTGACTGTTGTGGTGGTGAGCCACCACAGCGCGCATTGCCTGGCGGGTTTGAATGCCCTGTTGCAAAACTGCCCGCACGTGATCATTTCGGACAATGCCAGCAACGATGGCACGCCCGAGCAGGCCCGCGCCTTGTGGCCTCAGGCCCAAGTGTTGGCGCACTCCTTGAATCTGGGCTTTGGCGCAGCCAACAATCGAGCTTTGGCGCGGGTCAGCACGCCGTTCGCTTTTCTACTTAATCCCGACTGTGAAATCACATCAGAGGCCTTGCTGGCGCTGATCAACGCGGCGCAAGAGATGCCTGAAGCCGCGCTGCTGGCACCACAACTGGTGGGAGCCAATGGCCAAGCCGAAGTGAATTACCGCTGGCCGAACACCCTGTGGACGTCTCGGGGGCCGGCTGCCGATGGGCCAGCGTGTGTTGGTTTTGTGTGTGGTGCGGCCATGTTGTTCCGCATGGAGCGGTTTGCCACTGTCGGATTTTTTGACGAAAACTTCTTCCTCTATTACGAAGACGATGACCTGTGCCTGCGTCTTTTCAAGGACCGCTTGCCCATGGTGGTGGTGCCGTCCATCCAAGCCTTGCACCGCTCGCGGGGTTCCGTGAAGGGGCGTGCACCTTGGAAAAGTGAGTACGTGCGCGGATTCCACCATGCCCAGTCCAAGCTCATTTTTGAGCAAAAACATGGCACGCTCTCGCAAGCCCTGATACAGCGACGCCGTTTGCTGTGGAGCACCGGTTTGGCATTGCCACTGCGGGCTTTGTTGTTTTCACCCAAACGCCTGTGCCGCATGTGGGGTCGGTGGATGGGTTTGATGCGCTGGAGACCCGATGTTGCGCATTGACATGGCTTCGTTGACGCTGCGTGAACGCATCCAAAACGGCTTGGTTTTTGCCTGCCTGTCTCTGGTGTTGGTCATGCCGGGTGGGCCTATGCTGTTGGCCTTGTGCTTGGCTGGCATGGGTTTGTGGTCATTCAAAGACTTAGGTACCGATCTGGCCAAGGTTTGGGACAGTCCTGCGGTGCGCATCATGGCCATGGGCATGGCCATTTTTGTGGGGGTGGGTATTTTCCTGGGAATTTGGTACGACTACAGCGCCGGCCATTACGAAGCGTACATCCCTTTTTTGTTGGCACCCTTGATGTTGCATGGTGTGCTCAAAGCCCGCTTGCAGCCTGATGTTTTGTGGATGGGCGCGGCGACAGCAGCTGTGCTGGCTGGGTCATTGGCCAGTTATCAAAGTCTGGTGCTTTTTACGGGGCGTGCCATGGGCGCCATGAACCATCCCATTATTTTTGGAGATCTGTCGGTCGTGCTGGCCTGCATTGCCTTGTTTGGGGTGTTGTATTTCGAACAAGCCAAAAACCAGCTCTGGATGCGGATTTTTTTGTCATGCGGCGCTGCCATGGGCGTGTGGGGCTCGTTGCTCAGCGGCTCCAAGGGCGGTTGGTTGTCGATCATCATGGTCTTGTTGGTGTTTGTTTGGAGAGTCACGGCGGGTAAACCTTTGCTTTGGCGATTCCTGGGTGTTGTGTTGATTTCGGGCTTGGTTGCCAAAGGCGTGTGGCTGGCCCCGGAGGAATTGGTGCGGGGAAGGCTTGAAGGCGTCTGGGGCAAGATTCATCTCTGGTTTGAGACGGGCCAGGTCACCGATTGGTCGGTCAGCATTCGCCTGGAGCTGTGGTCGTATGCCCTGAAGCTGTTTGCTCAGCGGCCCATTCTTGGCTGGTCTGGTGGGGGCGCACTGTCCATGCTCGCAGAGCATCTGAAACCATTCAATGTGCCTGCCGGCATTGCGCCTGTTTTTGAAAATGACCTGCTGCATTATGCGGCGGTGTCCGGCATGGTCGGCGTGGTGTCGGTGTTGGCTTTGTATGGAAGCGTGTTTGCGGGGTTTTGGCGGTGTCAAAAGCAGGGGGCACAGACCTTCGCCTATGCGCTGCTGGGCATGCTGCTGGTGGCGCTGTATTTTGAATTCGGCTTGACGGTCAACGCTTTAGGGCGCAATGCCTTTCGGTACTTTTTCTGTGCCATGTCGGTGATGCTCTTGGGACTGATCATCTTGGCTACCAAAGAAAACAAGGAGTCAGCATGGAACTGATCTTTTTGTGCCCTGCCATCAAAAAAGCCATCGGCGGGGTCAAAGTCATTTACAGACAGGCTGAATTGATTCACAAATTAGGTCAATCGCGTGGGTTTTCCGCTGCGGTGATGCACCCCAACACCTGGTTTTTCCGTGTCCGGTGGTTTGATTCTCAGGTGCCTTTGAGGAGGGCGTTTTTCAAACTGAGATGGATGGGCAAACCTTCTTTTTCCAATGTGACGGGGGTATTTGATGCCCATAGGCACATGGTGGTGATCCCCGAACTTTGGGCGCGCAAGTACGGTACCCAATTGGCAAACATGGGCGTGAGCTATGCCATTTATGTGCAAAACGGTTACTACATCACCAAAGGGCAACCTGCAGATCTCGATCGGGCTTACCAATCGGCGCGGTGCATACTGACCATTTCAGACGATGCCAGTCGGTGCGTGGCGCTGGCGTTTCCTGGGGTCGAGAACAAGATACTGCGTGTTCACTATTCCGTGGATGCGCGGCGCTTTTGGCCCGACCAGTCCAAGGAAAATATCATCACTTACATGCCGCGCAAGCTGGCTGATCATTCGTCTAAAGTTTTGTTTTTTCTGCGCCATCATTTGCCCACAAATTGGAAAATAATGCCCATCGATGGGTTGACTGAATTGGAGGTCGCGGCTTTGCTCAAGCGGTCCAAAATCTTCATGGCCTTCAGCCATTTTGAAGGCTGTCCTTTGCCCCCTCTGGAAGCCGCCTTGAGCGGTAACCAGGTCATCGGTTACACAGGTCAGGGTGCCAAGGAATACTGGAGGCCGGAAATTTTCGAGGAGGTGGCCTCGGGTGACGTTGCCGGATTTGCCCAGCGGGTTCTTGCCAAAGTGCAGGCCATCGACCAAGCCGAACAATTTGAGCTGCCCTTGACCGCCATCCAGACCCTGGCCGACACTTACTCTGAAGCACAGGAGCGCAAAGACATGCTGGAATTTTTGAAGGCCATGGGCCTGAATATGAACGGTTTTCCGACATGACACCACCCAGCCTGGACGTCGCCATTTTTTCCTACAACCGTGGGGCGTACCTGAAAAATTGCGTCGAATCGCTGCAGCGCAATATGCCTGGGGTGCGTTTCACGGTGTATGACGATGGCAGTGATGAGCCAGGCACCTTGGCGTATTTACAAAGCCTCGGTGAAAACGTTCGGCACATGAAGTCAGCGGGCGAGGATCGCCATGGCGGCTACTACAACAACATGCAAGCCGCTTTGGACGCCACGCAAGCCGATTACCTGCTGATGCTGCAAGACGATTTGCAGGTGGTCCGGCCTTTTGCGGATCAGGATTTGCTGGGCATTGATCAAATTTTTCAACAAAGCCCAGATGTCGCCTTTTTAAGCCCAGTGTTTCTTAAGGGCAGCAAAAGGGCGTATTTCGAAAAAAGCTATCAGCCAGATCATCAGTTGCGTTGCTACCGATGGTTAGCAGACCCCCTTGATCTGGGCAAGGTACCGCGCAAGTACGCTGATGTTGCGCTCTTGCATGTGGCTCGTTTGCGTGGAAAAACTTGGCAATTTGCACCATCGGAAGAGGGGAATGGCTCTTTGGCTGATAGTCTGTTTGGCGACATGGTTCAAGTTGCAGAGCCATGGGTCTTTTACATTCCTGAAGAGCCTGCCTACCGTGGGCGTGTACTGACTTTTGGTGCAAAACTTGCCGCCAAAATGTCGGGCAACCAAGTCAAAGCCTTTGTGGAGATGAGTCCACAAACCAATGCGATGTTTGCCCAGCGTTCGTTAAGCATTTACCCTTTTGCAGAAGATTTTGTGGACACCGTAGATCCCTCTGTTCGAAAACCCTATAAATTTAATGTTTACCGCACCCGTTGGTTGCCTTTGGTGCTGAACAAGCTGGAGTTATGGTGGCGTCATCTGGGCAGACACTGAGAGGGATTGTTCAAAATTGGGTGATGTCGATGGTCACATACTTCCGACGGGCACGCCAAAAATAGTTCAAAAACCGCCCCGCTAAGCGCAGCTGAGAACGTAGCCTGCGCCATTTGAACTGCAGGTCGTGTGCTGCGCTGCGCGTGGGGGGGCTGGGTACTTTTTCGTGGGCAATCAATGAGTCAGGTGCGATGGGACAGATGACGCCATATGTTGCTGCAACGTCTGCCTGAATGGCAAAGGCCGGCACGGTTTGCCAAGATTGCAATTGATAAGAGCTTGTGATGAATGCATCAGAGGGCCCCATGCCATTTTGTTGAAATTTAATGAGCAGGCTTTTAGCAGCAGTAGGCCACAAAACATAAGCGGCAGATCCAGTACGGTCTTGAATCAATGGGTGAATTGATCCATCAATGTCCGTGCATGCAACTGACTTATTTCCTATCATTTTTTTTCTTAGACGAGTTTCCAAACAAACATACTCAACGTTTTTGATTTCTTCAAGAAACTTCAAGAGTTGTGGCGTGTTTCGGGCCAGCATGGCGTCATCTTCTAGAACCAAAGCAGGTTCATTGCCCTGGGCAATTATTTTCCACACGCCGTAATGACTCAAAAAACAGGCCACTTCGGTAATTTTGAGGGGGCGTTCCCACATGAAGGCTTGGTGTTGAAACTGCTCCGCAGGAATGT
>CAJBLW010000576.1 GCA_903953985.1 uncultured Burkholderiales bacterium | reverse complement strand
GCCACGGCTACATCAAGGAGTGGGGCATGGAGCAGTATGTGCGCGATGCCCGCATCAACATGATTTATGAAGGCACCAATACCATCCAGTCGCTCGACTTGTTGGGCCGCAAAGTGCTGGGCAACCAAGGCGCCACACTCAAGAAGTTCGGCAAACTGGTCGAGCAATTGGTCAAGGCCGAAATGGCCAACGAAGCCATGGGCGAGGTCATCAAGCCGCTGGCCGATTTGGGCCAAAAGCTCACGCAACTCACCGGCGAAGTCGGCATGAAAGCCATGAGCAACGCCGACGAAGTGGGCGCGGCTGCTGTGGATTACTTGCGCGTGGTGGGTCACTTGGTGCTGGGTTACTTCTGGGCCCGCTCGGCGCAGATCGCGCTGGCCAAACTGGCCGAAGCGGAAGAAGAAGCCCAGCGCCCTGATCCGTTTTACCAAGCCAAGTTGCAGACGGCGCGTTTTTATTTCACCCGTTTGATGCCCGAGACCTCGAGCCTGATGCGCCGCATCCGTGCGGGCAGCGAAGTGTTGATGGACACCGATGCCGCGCTGGCCTGAACCTCAAATTTAAAAAAGAAAGAACCCTATGATTAAAACCGCTTTGACCCTGAGCCTGGGCCTGCTGAGCCTGGCCGCACACGCCCAAATGAGCCCGGTGGGCCTGTGGCGCAGCATCGACGACGAAACCAAGCAGCCCAAGGCCGAAATCCGCATCACCCAAAATACGGCAGGGGGCTTGTCGGGGGTGGTCGAAAAAGGACTGCAAAACAACCCCAACACCGACCCCAACTGCACCCTGTGCACAGACGACCGCAAAGACAAGCCCAAAATCGGCATGGAAATCATCCGGGGCGGTCAACAAAGTGACGGCAAAGCGGTGTGGGAGGGTGGGAAAATCCTCGATCCGGAGAACGGCAAAAACTACAGCCTGCGTTTGACCCCCATCGACGGCGGCAAAAAACTCGAAGTCAGGGGTTTCATTGGCGCGCCCATTTTGGGTCGCACACAAACCTGGATTCGAGTTCAGTGAACCGGATCGCCTCACTCAACACACCTCAAGGACCCGCATGTCTGACATCCTGACCCACACCGACGCGGGGGTGATGACCATCACCTTCAACCGCCTGGACAAAAAGAACTCCATCACCTCGTCCATGTACGCGGCCATGGCCGACGCTGTGGCCCAAGCTGCGATCGATCCCGACGTTCGGGTCGTGGTGTTTCAGGGGCACGAGAGCATTTTCAGTGCGGGCAACGACATCGGTGACTTCTTGAACCAGCCACCCAGCACGCAAGAGTCGCCCGTGTTCCGTTTCTTACGCGGCATCGCCACCTTCGAAAAGCCGCTGCTCGCCGCTGTGGCTGGGCCTGCTGTGGGCATCGGCACCACCATGCTGTTCCATTGCGACTTGGTTTATGCCGGCGACAACGCGGCGTTCTCCATGCCGTTTGTCAATCTGGGTCTGTGCCCCGAGGCGGCCTCCAGCTTGCTGGCGCCACGCATGTTTGGTTACCACCGCGCCGCCGAAGCCCTGCTCATGGGCGAGCCCTTTTTTGCCGAAGCCGCGCAAGAGGTCGGCTTGGTCAACCGCGTCGTGCCACCCACCGAAGTCAACGGCTACGCCCAAGCACAGGCCCGCAAATTGGCCGCGAAACCCTTGAGCTCATTGATCGCCACCAAGCGTTTGATGAAAGGCGACCAGCAGGCCGTGCTGCAAAAAATGGACGAAGAAGGCCAAAGCTTTGGCCGCATGCTGCGCGAGCCCGCCGCCAAGGAAGCCTTTGGTGCTTTCATGGAAAAGCGCAAGCCCGATTTTTCTAAACTCTGAAGGCTTGGGGCTGCCGAGCCCGGTTCTTCCCTAGAATCACAGGCATGCCCCATCGCCCAACCCCCCCCGTCGTTCTGGAACCCGAGTACATCGAAGGTTTTCGCCAGATCTATGAAGAAAAAATTGTTTTCAACCAAACCTTGGGCTTGAAGCTCGTCAAGGTCACACCCGAGGGCGTGGAGGCCCGCATCGACATGCGGCCTGAGCTGGTGGGGCACTTTGCTTACAACCGCATCCATGGCGGTGTCATCAGCGCGGTGCTCGACGCCATCGGCAGCGCGGCCGTGATGGCGGCGTTGGCCGCCAAACACATGGACGAGTCGCCCGCCAAGCGCCTGGAGCGCTTTGCCAAACTGGGCACCATCGATTTGCGGGTGGACTACTTGCGCCCCGGCATCGGTGAGCACTTCACCATCACGGCCAATGCCCTGCGCGTGGGTTCGCGTGTGGGGTCGTCCCGCATGGAATTTTGCGGACCCGATGGGACTTTGATGTCAACAGGCGCTGCGGCTTACATCGTGTCCTGATCGCCCCAGCGATTCACTCGGCTGGCACGGGCCTGGGCTTGCCTTGGTCGTCCACTGCCACATAGGTCAGGTGCGCTTCGGTGACCTTGATGTATTGGCCTTGCAGCTGAAAGCGTTCGGCAAATACCTCCACCTTGACGGTGACCGAGGTGCGGCCCACGCGAACAATGCGCGAGAAAAACGACAGGATGTCGCCCACCTTGACGGCCTGTTTGAAGATGAACTCATTCACCGCCACGGTGACCATGCGCCCGCGCACGCGCCGGGCGGGTAACACCGCACCGGCCAAGTCGACCTGCGCCATGACCCAGCCGCCAAAAATGTCGCCACTGGCATTGCAGTCGGCGGGCATGGGGATGACCTTGAGGACCAGCTCCTGATCAGTGGGCAAAGACACGGTGTTGGGGCGTTGGGTTTCAGACATGGGCACAATCGGTGGTTATCGTTGAACTGGATTGTCCTTTATGCGCCACCACGGCGAACCTGTCGCTTCTGCTCCCCCCCATTCACCCCAGCCCGGTACAGCTTCTGACAAGGCTGCCCGGCCGCCAGGAGGCAGTGATTGGAAAACCTTATCACGCCTTTTGCCATACCTGTGGCAATACAAATGGCGCGTGGTGATTGCCCTGAGCCTGATGGTGGGAGCCAAGCTGGCCAACGTCAGTGTGCCCTTGCTGCTCAAGGAGTTGGTCGATGCCATGAGCCTCAAGCCCGGCGACGCGCAAGTGGTGTTGGTCGTGCCAGTGGCGCTGTTGGTGGCATATGGCGCTTTGCGCTTGCTGACCTCGGCCTTCACCGAGTTGCGCGAATTGGTGTTTGCCAAAGCCACCCAAGGCGCTTCGCGCAGCATCGCCCTGGAAACCTTCGAGCACTTGCACGCTTTAAGCCTGCGCTTTCATCTGGCGCGGCAGACCGGCGGCATGACGCGCGACATCGAGCGAGGCGTGCGCGGCATCGAATCGCTGATTTCGTATTCGCTGTACAGCGTCATCCCGACCTTGATCGAGGTGGGCCTGGTGCTGACCATTTTGGCCGTCAAGTTCGACGCTTGGTTTGCAGGCATCACGTTGACAGCCTTGGTGTTTTATATTTTCTTCACCGTGCGCGTGACCGAATGGCGCACCCAGTTTCGCAAACAAGCCAACGAGTTCGATTCGGCTGCCCATACGCGAGCGGTTGACTCGCTCTTGAACTACGAAACCGTCAAATACTTTGGCAACGAACGCTTTGAGGCGGGCCGCTACGACGAAAGCCTGGAGCGCCTGCGCTTGTCGCGCCTGAAGGCACAAACCTCGTTGTCCTTGCTCAACACGGGGCAGCAGCTCATCATCGCGTCGGCCTTGGTGGCCATGCTGTGGCGCGCCACAGAAGGTGTGGTGGCTGGGCGCATGACTTTGGGCGATTTGGTCATGATCAATGCCTTCATGATCCAGCTCTACATTCCGCTGAATTTTTTGGGCGTGCTTTACCGCGAGATCAAGCAAAGCCTGACCGACCTGGACAAAATGTTTGTGCTGATGGACCGTGAGCGCGAAGTGGCCGATGCGCCTGGCGCGCAGGCGCTGCCTTTGCAAGGTGCGCCCGACGTGGTGTTTGACCGCGTGTCGTTTGCTTACGAACTCGATCGCCCTATCTTGAAGGACATCAGCTTCACCATCCCAGCGGGCAAAACGGTGGCCGTGGTTGGGCCTTCGGGTTCGGGCAAGTCCACGCTGGCGCGTTTGATGTTCCGTTTTTACGACGTGCAGCAAGGCTTCATTCGCATTGCGGGTCAGGACATTCGGCAGGTCACCCAAAACAGCGTGCGCCAGGCCTTGGGCATCGTGCCGCAAGACACGGTGCTCTTCAACGACAGCGTGGCCTACAACATCGCCTATGGCCGCCCTGGGGCCAGCCAGGCCGAGATTGAGGGGGCAGCACGTTCGGCCCGCATCCACGATTTCATTGCCTCCACGCCCAAGGGTTACCAAACTTCGGTGGGCGAGCGCGGATTGAAATTGTCAGGCGGTGAAAAGCAGCGCGTGGCGATTGCCCGCACCTTGCTCAAGGACCCGCCCATTTTGGTGTTTGATGAGGCCACCTCGGCACTCGATTCGGCCAACGAGCGCGCCATCCAGGCCGAGTTGGCGGGTGTGTCGCAAAACAAGACGACGCTGGTGATTGCACACCGCTTGTCCACCGTGGTCGATGCACACGAGATTTTGGTGATGGAAGCGGGCCAGATCATCGAGCGCGGCAACCATGCCGCTTTGCTTGCCTTGCAAGGTCGTTACGCCAGCATGTGGGCGATGCAGCAATCCGCCGATTGAGCGCTGGCCCTGCCCATTTGTCGCTACATTCACGCCTGAGCTGACGCGAGTGACCCGTTTTTTGACGGGTGGTTACTTGCTTCAGCGTTCGTCGAAGCTGATCACCACACGCTCGCTGGTGGGTCGCGCTTGGCAGGACAGGATGAAGCCTTGTTCAACTTCGGGCTTTTCTAGCGTGAAGTTCTTTTCCATTTCAGTCGTGCCTTCCATGACTTTGCAGCGGCAGGTGCAGCACACACCAGCTTTGCAGGAGTAGGGCAGGTCCAGACCCATCGATAAGGCGATGTCGAGGATCTTCTCGTTGCGGTTCATCGGCATGTTGTAAGGCTTGCCATCCAGCACCACGGTGAGCTGCACTTCGCCTTGTTCGCGCGTGGCGGGGTGGCCCAGAACGGCCTGGCTGCGTTGCGCTGGGGTCAGTGCATCGAGCGTGGGTGAGCTGAAGCGTTCGGTGCGGATGCGCTCGGCTTTCACACCAGCCGTCAGCAGGGCCTGATCGGTGGCTTCGATCATGGCTTCGG
>CAJBLW010000575.1 GCA_903953985.1 uncultured Burkholderiales bacterium | reverse complement strand
CGCTACGGCCGCCCCGAGGCCAGCCTGGAAGAAGTGCTGGCTGCCGCCGAGGCCGCGTACGCGCAGGAGTTCATCCGCGAGCTGCCCGAGGGCTTTGACACCTATTTGGGCGACCGGGGTGTGCGCTTGTCGGGCGGGCAGCGCCAACGCATCGCGATCGCACGGGCCATCCTGAAAAATCCACCGCTTTTGCTGCTGGACGAGGCCACCAGCGCGCTCGACGCGCAAAGCGAAAAAATGGTGCAAGCCGCGCTGGACAAAGCCATGGTGGGGCGCACCACGCTTGTCATCGCGCACCGCCTGGCCACGGTGCAACGCGCCGATGTGATCTGGGTGCTCGAGCGCGGCCGCCTGATGGAGCAAGGCACCCACGCCGAGTTGCAAGCCAAGGGTGGACTGTATGCCAGCCTGGCCGCGTTGCAGTTCAACACCGGCAACGGCTAGCCTGCTGTTTTTAAACAGCGCGGCGTTTGGGCAGCGCAGGCACAAAAAAGCCGCTGTGAAGCGGCTTTTTTGAGGGCGACTGACAAGATCAGTTGCGGGTGTCGCGGTAGCCGCTGCCGTATCCGGTGCTGGGCTCTTTGGGCTTCGAGATGTTCACCACGATCGAGCGACCGCTGACCGACATGCCGTTCAGTCCGGTGATGGCGGCTTGGGCCTCTTCGGCGCTGGACATTTCGACAAAGGCGAAACCTTTGGAGCGACCGGTGTCACGGTCCATCATGACTTTGGCAGACAACACGCCACCAAATTCAGAAAAGTTTTGACGCAAGCTGGCGTCGTCGATGGTGTAAGGCAAGTTGCCCACGTAAATTTTGCTGCTCATGGTTGAGCCTTTCAGAGAGGTGGCATGGCAGCTTCAAAATAAAGCCGACATGCAGGGAAAAGCGGCTTCTTGACAGGAGCCGCAGGGAAACGTGCAAAGCCTTGCGGTTTCAGCACATGGGTTGGGAGTTAGGACTGTTTTGCAGCCAGTCGCGCGTCGTGTCGAGGACGCGTCGCGCAGCGTGTTGGGTCGATGTACAGGCGATTGCGCGCACAGCGGGTGTCAAAGCCAAGCCGTGCAGGGCAGGGCGAGCTTGGCGCGCAGCGGCTAAGGCAGAGGTTCGGCTAAGGCCGGAACAAAAAGAGGGTGTCGAGGGCAAAACGACCGGGCAGCCCGAGCGGGTGGTTATCGGAGAAATCAAAGTCAATCGAGTCGCAAACCATCCAGGGGCTTGCGCAGAGCTGTGAGAAAAATACCTGATCCTGCAGCTCAACAGGGCAAGGTGGTCGAAGTCAATCGATGCTTGTGCAAACGCCTTGTGAGCAGAATGCGTCATGTCCAAAAGTTGATGTTGGACAACCGAACATCTTATTCCACAGCGGAATAAAAGTCAATTTTTTTAATTCCCTCGGTTGGAAGGATGTCAAGTCCCTCGTAACGTGGATTGCTCAGCCGGCCCGAGTGAAGGGCATCACGCCCACCAGCCACAGGTGCAAGCCACCCATCAAAAATGCCGCCCAGAGGCCTGTGCCCAGCGCTACCGTGATCAAGGTGCTCACAATCTTGCCCTCAGGCGCGCTGTGCAGGCTGTGGCGGTCGCGCTTGCGAGCGGCGCGAAAGACCAAGACCGCCCAGATGAGGAAACCGCCGAACAAGAGCACATCAGCCCAGTTGCCGTTCGACAGCAAATGGCCCAGCGCCCAAACTTTGACCGATAAGGTCATGGGATGACGCAGTTTGGCTTTGATCTGGTTGCCGGGCACATAGCTGGCCAACAGCAAGACCATGGACACCCACATCAGCAAAATGCTGGCGTGCTGCATGCCGCGAGGTGGCGTCCAAAGTACCACCGGGTCGAGCCGGGCTTGGCCATAGCCATGCACCAGCAAATAAAGCCCGAGCACGGAGACTGCAGCGTATACGGCCTTGAAGCCCAGCGCACCCCATCGGGCGATGCCGTTTTGGCGCATCTGCGGAGCCAAGCTTTGCAATGAGTGAATGCCCAAAAAAAGGGCCAATCCAATGAGCAGTTGCAGCATGTCAAAACCTTTGTGTCTGGTGCGTTCGAAATCGACTTCGCATTTTGACACGCCACTGTTCATTGCGGTTGACATTGGAAAGCCCGGCTATCCTGTGTGATTTGCTCGGGTATCACGCCCCGCGTGACAAGGTAACTGATGTGGCGCACAATGAACTGCTCAGTATTTTTTTCATACCCTCCGAGGAGTACCGCATGTCCCGTTTCACTTCCACCCCCTCCACCCGCCGTGTTTTCATGATGCAAGTGGCCACCGCTGCCACGACCGTTCTGGCGGTCAGCGAGGCGGCAGCCCAAGCCATGGTTGACGAAAAAGACCCGCAAGCTGCGGGCCTGGCTTATAAAGCCGACGCCAGCAAGGTCGATAAAGCCAAATTTCCCAAAATGGCGGCGGGTGCCAACTGCGCCAACTGTGCCTTGTTCCAAGCCAAGGCAGGTGCTGCAGCTGGCGGTTGTCCCCTGTTTGCAGGCAAGCAAGTGGCCGCCAAAGGCTGGTGCTCGGCTTGGGCCAAAAAGGCCTGATGCCCACGCTGGATTGAGCGGACGGCGACCCGTCCGATTCATCCACCCAAACCGCCTTCGGGCGGTTTTTTTTGACCACCCATTGTTGGGGGACCAGGGCTTGCCGCGATAGGTCTGACCGAGTTCAACCTGTTCTAGACACTGCCGACGGCCTCGATCTGCAGCACCCAATAAGCGCCTTTGTCCTGCACCGCCCGAAAGCGAACTTTCTGGCCAATCTGCAAGGCATCCATTTGGGCCGGCGCTTTGACTTGGAACACCATGCTCATGGGCGGCATGTCCAGGTTTTTGATCTCGCCATGATGGAGTGCCACCTTGTTGGCGGCTTTGTCGATGCGCCGGACTTCGCCCGTGGCCCAGGGCAAGGCGTTGGGATCATCGCTCACGCTTTGCAGGCTGCCTTGCCGCACCATGCGGCGAACTCCGGGGTGGTGCTGGAAGCTTTTGTGGCTGCCGTTTTTTTGTACCAGCAGCACGTCGTAGGCGTCTTTGCGGCCTTTGTATTCGGGGCCGTCCATACCCGGGCTGCCAATCGGCATGCCAGGCACTGACAGGCCCAGCGCCACAGGCCGTTCCTTGAGCAGGCGGTGGATATCGGCCGCAGGCACATGGCCTTCGATCACGTAGCCCCCCACCGTGGCGGTATGGCAGGAGCCGAGCTGCTCCGGCATGCCCAGGCGCTTGCGGGCGGCGGTGTTGCCCACGTCGCGTACCTCGACCTTGAAGCCGTTGGCCTGCAGGTGTTCCACCCACAGGTGGCAGCAACCGCAGTTGGGGTCTTTCCAGACTTGGACGGTGGTGGCTTGTGCCAGTGCAGTGCGTTGGAAACCTGTGATGGCCAGCAAGGCGGCGGCTGCAAGCCATTGGCGTCTGGGCAGGGCAGAGGGTTTGGAATTTGGCATGGTGTTGATCCCTGATTTGGCGATGATGAGGCCGATCATGCCCGCTACAAAATGGCCCGGAATCAGGCAGGCGAATTCACGGCTGTGTGTGGCGTGACGTTGGCCCCCAAGAGCAATTACGCCGTCACGGGTCTGTATTTTTACGACCAGCAGGTGTGCGACATCGCCGCCAACATCCAGCCTTCGCCCAGTGGCGAACTGGAAATCACCGATGTGAACAAGCGCTATCTTGAGCTGAACCAGCTGAACGTGGAAATCATGGGTCGAGGTTATGCCTGCGGGTGCCGCCTGCGCTGGGAAGACCCCACGGGTAATGGTCCTGCGTCAAGGCCATGGCGAGCCGCCATTTTTGAACCCGAGCCTAGGTCAATACCCTGTGGGATTGTTCGATTGCCAGCGCCAGGCGTCTTGGCACATGCGCTCAACGCCCAGTTGCGCCTGCCAGCCCAGAGCTTCTTGGGCCAAGCGTGTGTCGGCATAGCAAGCGGCCACATCACCAGGGCGACGGTCAACAAAGCGATAGGGCACAGGCACACCCGTCACACGGGCAAAAGTGTCGGCCAGTTCTTTCACGCTCACGCCGCGCCCAGTGCCCAGGTTGACGGTGATGCTGGCTTGGCGGTCATGCAGGTATGTGAGCGCGGCCAGATGCCCCTGCGCCAAATCGACCACATGGATGTAGTCGCGCACCCCTGTGCCATCGGGTGTGGGGTAATCCTGGCCGAAGATGCTCAAAAACTCACGTTGCCCCACCGCCACCTGGGTGATGAAGGGCATCAGGTTGTTGGGGGTGCCACTCGGGTGTTCGCCGATGGTGCCGCTGATGTGTGCGCCGACCGGGTTGAAGTAGCGCAGGATGGCCACATGCCAGCGCGGGTCGGCCTGTTGCAGGTCGCGCAGGATGTCTTCGCAGATCAGCTTGGTGCGGCCGTAGGGGTTGGTCACCTGCAGGCGGCTGCTTTCGGTGATGGGCACCTGTTCGGGGTCGCCGTAGACCGTGGCCGACGAACTGAACACGATGCGTCGCACGTTCGCACGGTCCATGGCGTGCAGCAAGGCCAGGGTGCTGCCCACGTTGTTGTCAAAGTAGCGCAGCGGCTGGGCCACCGATTCGCCCACGGCTTTCAGGCCCGCAAAGTGGATGACGCCATCGATGCGGTGTTCGGCGAAGAGGCGGTCCAGCGCCGCGCCATCGCGCACATCGGCCTGGAGAAAGCTGAAGTTCTTGCCCGCGAGGGCCTCGATTCGGTCGAGCACCTTGGGGCTGCTGTTGCACAGGTTGTCGATGATGACCACCTGGTGCCCCGCATTCAAGAGTTCCACCGCCGTGTGCGAGCCGATGTAGCCCGCGCCACCCGTGACAAGGATGGTGCTCATGGGTTTAGACCACCACTGAAATCTTGGCTGCGGCTTCGCGTGCGCGTTGCAGGGCGTTCGGGCCTTGGGCCAGCGCCACAGCCATGCGGCGATAAGGCCGGGTGGTGGGTTTGCCAAAGATGCGCACGTCCACGCCGGGTTCGCTCAGGGCCTCTTCCACACCCGTGAAGCGGGGGTTTTGGCCATCCTTGTCTGCCAATACCACAGCGCTGGCACCTTCCACGCAAGTCATGCTGGGGATCGGCAGGCCCAAAATGGCGCGGGCGTGCAGGTCAAATTCGCTCAAGTTTTGGCTGATGAGTGTGACCATGCCGGTGTCGTGCGGGCGAGGGCTCAGTTCGCTGAAGATCACCTCGTCTTTCGTCACAAAAAACTCCACGCCGAACAGGCCCGCGCCGCCCAGGTCGGTGGTGACTTTTTCGGCCATTTGCTGTGCTGCCAACAGTTGATCGGGTTTCATACCCTGAGGCTGCCAGCTGTATTGGTAGTCGCCACGCTCTTGCACATGGCCAATGGGTGGGCAAAACAGGGTTTGGCCGTTGCGTTGTCGTATGGTGAGCAAGGTGATTTCAAACTCGAAGTGGATGAACTCTTCGACGATGACTTTCTGGCGGTCGCCGCGCATGCCCGCGCAGGCATAGTCCCAACTGGCCTGCACGTCGGCGGCGGTTTTGGCGACGCTCTGGCCTTTGCCCGATGAACTCATCACGGGTTTGATGACGACCGGGAAACCGATGTCGGTGGCACGGGCCAGCAGTTCGACGGCCGAGTCGGCGTAGCTGAATTTCGCTGTGCGCACGCCCAGACCCACCGCCACATCGCGGATGCGGTCGCGGTTCATGGTCAGGTTGGCGGCGCGGGCACTGGGGATGACCTCAAAGCCCTGCTTTTCGACGTCGAGCAGCACCTCGGTGCGGATGGCCTCGATCTCGGGCACGATCAAATCGGGCTGGTATTTGGCAATCGCAGCGCGCAGTGGCGCTTCGTCGAGCATGCTGAAGACACAAAACTCGTCGGCCACTTGCATGGCGGGGGCACCCGCATAGCTGTCGCAGGCAATCACATGGCAGCCCAAGCGTTTGGCGCTGATGACGAATTCTTTGCCGAGCTCGCCGGAGCCCAGCAGCAGTATTTTTTTCATGCTCAGGCCTTTTGGAAATCGGCGTGAATCTGCTGCAGGTGCGCAGCCGTCAGGCGGTTGCCGTGTTGGCTGACCACCGCAGCGGCTGCGCGGTTGGCCAGCGCTGCGGCTTGCGCCGGGCTTTGGCCGTGGGTGATGCCATACAAAAAGGCCCCGGCAAACATGTCGCCGGCACCATTCGTGTCCACCGCCTTCGTGGGGACGGCGGGCACTTCGGTGCGCTGGTTGCCTTGTACAACGATGCAGCCTTTGGAGCCTCGGGTCAGGCACACGGTTTTGGCCAAAGCCGACAGCTGGCCGATGATGGTGTCCAGTTCGGTGGCGCCGCACCAGGTTTGCGCTTCCTCTTCGTTGGCAAAGAGGTAGTCCAGACCGTTGCCGATCATGGCCTCAAGGCCTGCGCGGCAGAAGTTGATCATGCTCACATCGCTGAGGGTGAGGGCCGTCTGAACTTTGTGTTCGGTGGCGATTTGGCGGCCTTGCACGGCGGCTTCGAGGCCCGTGGGCGAGGCGGCCAGGTAGCCTTCCATGTAATAAATTTGGGATTTGGCGATGTCTTGTGGGTGCAGGGCCTTGGCATCGAGTTGCGAGGTGGCACCCAAAAAGGTGCACATGCTGCGCTCGGCATCGGGCGTGACGAGCACCATGCAGCTGCCAGTTTGGCCTGCTTGCGCCTGTGTGTGGGTCAGGTTGGTGGCCACGCCGTTGGTTTGCAGGTCCTGGCTGTAGAAAGCACCCAATTCGTCGTCAGCCACCCGGCACGAATAAAAGGCCTTGCCGCCCAATTGGGCCAGCGCCACCACGGTGTTGCCAGCTGAGCCGCCGCCGGTGCGGCGGGCGTGCAGGCCCTGAACGTGAGTGAGCAGTTCGGCGCGTTGGGGGGTGTCGATCAGCGTCATGTGGCGCTTGCTCACGCCCATGGCGTTCAGCAGTTCATCGGAGACTTCGTATTCGGTATCGACCAGGGCGTTGCCGATGGCGTAGAGGTGATAGTGGGACATAACGGGCGCAGGAGATTAAAGCGCTGAGTTTACTGGCTGCGCTGGTGGATCTGCGTCACCAGATTGCCATGCTCCTAGTCAAGACGGAACATATCCGTCATCGCGAGCGCCGAAGCGATCCTCTACATCAAGCCCTGCTCCGCCATCGACAGGGTCTGGCCCTGGCTGACGATGATGTGGTCGAGCACCCGCACATCGACCAGCGCCAACGAGGCCTTGAGGGTCTGGGTCAGGTGCTCGTCGGCCCGGCTGGGCTGCACCGAGCCACTGGGGTGGTTGTGTGACAGCACCACGGCGGCGGCTTGGTGGTGCAGGGCGCGCATGACCACTTCGCGGGGGTAAACGCTGGTCTGGCTGAGGGTGCCCCGAAAAAGCTCTTCCATGGCCAGCATGCGGTTTTGGTTGTCCAGAAACAGCACTGCAAAGACTTCGTGGTTTTTGTGCGCCAGTTGCAGCTGCAAATACTGTTTGACGGCGTCGGGCGTTTGGAATGCTTCGCGCTCTTTCAGGCGCTGGCTTAGAGCCCGGCGGGCCAGCTCGAACACGGCCAGCAGCTCAGCCTGTTTGGCCGGACCCAGGCCCTTGACCAATTTGAGTGACTGCGCCGTGGCCTGCAGCAAGCCCGCGATGCCGTCGGGCCCGAGTAATTCTTCGGACAGCTGGAAGACGTTTTTGCCCACCATGCCGGTGCGCAGCAAGATGGCCAGCAACTCCACATCACTCAGGGCCTGCGGGCCACGGGCGAGCAATTTTTCGCGCGGGCGCGCGTCCACAGGCAAGTCCTTCATGCTCATGTATTGCCCCTCCCTGGAGCGACCTCGGTCCTTTTATTCCCTTGGGTGGGGCTGCTTGGCCGGGTTTTTTTACAATAATGACTCCTTTATGCCCGTTTAGCCGTGTTTGCGGCATTCCAGAAAACCCTTATGTCCACTGTTGATTCCGGTTCTTTTTTGACGCTTCACTACCGCCTGGCCGGGCCGCAGGGCGACATCATCAACACCTTCCATGAAAAGCCCGCCACCCTGTCGCTGGGCTCGGGCACCTTGTCGCCCGCCCTCGAGCAGCGCTTGTTGGGCTTGGCCGAAGGCACCCGAGTGGTGATGGAGATCCCTGCTGGCGAAGCTTTTGGCGAACGCATCGCCGACATGCAGCAATGGGTGGCCCGCAAGCTGCTGAACGAATTGGGTGATCCGACCGAAAAATATGTGGCGGGCGATGTGGTGCAGTTCCCCACACCGGACGGTTTGGGGTCTTATGCGGGCACGGTGCTGGAAGTGAACGCGGAGGGCGCGGTTTGGTTTGACTTCAACCACCCCTTGGCCGGTCAGCCTGTGACCTTTGAAGTTGAACTGATTGGAGTGCTGTGATGACATCTGAAGTGCTTTTGGCCGAGCCGCGTGGCTTTTGCGCCGGTGTGGACCGTGCGATCGACATCGTGGAGCACGCGCTCACCAAATTTGGCCGACCGATTTATGTGCGCCACGAGATCGTGCACAACACCTATGTAGTGGACGATCTGAAAAAAAAGGGCGCGATCTTTATCGAAGAGTTGTCCGATGTGCCGCCAGGGGCCACGCTGATTTTTAGCGCCCATGGGGTGAGTCGGGCGATCCAGGACGAAGCGGTACAACGCGGATTCAGGATTTTTGACGCCACCTGCCCGCTGGTCTCTAAGGTGCATGTGGAGCTGGCCAAGCTGCACAAAGAGGGTTATGAGTTCATCATGATCGGCCACAAGGGACACCCCGAGGTAGAGGGCACCATGGGCCAGCTCGACAGCGGCATCCATTTAGTGGAAGACGTGGAAGACGTGGCCAAGGTCCAGCCTGCCCAAACTGAGTTGTTGGCGGTGGTGACGCAAACCACCTTGAGCGTGGACGATGCGGCCGAGATCGTGGCGGCCGTCAGGGCCCGCTTTCCGCAGGTGCGCGAGCCCAAGCAGCAGGACATTTGCTACGCCACCCAGAACCGGCAAGATGCCGTCAAGCTCATGAGCCCGATGGTGGACGTGGTGATTGTGGTGGGCAGCCCGACCAGTTCCAACAGCAACCGCCTGCGCGAGTTGGCCGACCGTTTGGGCACGCCCGCCTACATGGTGGACAGCGCCGCCGACTTGGACGCCACTTGGTTTGAAGGCGCCCAAAAAGTGGGGCTCACCGCCGGCGCCTCGGCTCCGGATGTGCTGGTGCAAGACGTGATTCAGCGCTTGCGTGCCATGGGCGCGGTGTCGGTGCGTACCTTGGACGGCATTCAGGAAACCATCAAGTTCCCGCTGCCCAAGGGTTTGAAGCTGGACTCCTCAGAAAGTCCGGAAGCTGGCTCACTACAATCACCCCATGCTTGATATTGTTCTTCTCCGCAAAGACCTGGACGCCGTGGTTGCGCGTTTACAGACCCGAAAAAATCCTCAGCTCTTCCTGAACGTGGACGCGTTTCGCGCTCTCGAAGGCGAACGCAAAACGCTGCAAACCCGAACCGAAGAGCTGCAAAGCCAGCGCAACAGCCTGTCCAAGCAAATTGGCATGCTCAAGGGCAAGGGCCAGCACGCCGAGGCCGAAGCCGTCATGGCGCAAGTCGGTGCGATCAAGGACGAATTGGACGCTTCGGCGCAGCGCCTTGAGGTGCTTCAGGCCGAACTGCAAGACCTGCTGTTGGCCGTGCCCAATTTGCCGCATGAGAGCGTGCCGGTGGGCGAGGGCGAAGAAGGCAACATCGAGGTGCGCCGTTGGGGCACAGTGCGCAGTTTTGATTTCGAGCTCAAGGACCACGTGGACATCGGCGAGAAGTTGGGCTTGGACTTTGCCACAGGCACCAAGTTGACCGGCTCGCGTTTCACCTTCATGCGCGGCCCGGTGGCACGTTTGCACCGGGCGCTGGCGCAGTTCATGCTGGATGTGCAGACCAGCGAGCATGGCTACACCGAGTGCTACACGCCCTACATCGTGAACGCCGACACGCTGCGCGGCACGGGCCAGCTGCCCAAGTTCGAAGCCGATCTGTTTGCCGCCAATAAGGGTGGACAAGAGGGCGAAGAAAGCCAGGCGCTGTATTTGATTCCCACCTCTGAAGTGACACTGACTAATGTGGTGCGCGACGAGGTGTTGGCCGAGGCTGATTTGCCCATCAAGCTCACGGCACACACTCCGTGCTTTCGGTCCGAGGCGGGCAGCGGCGGGCGTGATGTGCGCGGCCTGATCCGACAACACCAGTTCGACAAAGTCGAGATGGTGCAAATCGTGCACCCTGAGCAAAGCTACGAAGCGCTCGAAGCCATGACAGGCCACGCCGAAGCCATTTTGCAAAAGCTGGGCCTGCCCTACCGCGTGATGAGCCTGTGCACGGGGGACATGGGCTTTGGCGCGAGCCAGACCTATGACCTCGAGGTCTGGGTGCCTGCGCAAAACACCTACCGCGAGATCAGCTCCGTGTCCAACTGCGAGGCCTTCCAAGCACGCCGCTTACAGGCGCGCTTCAAGAACGCGCAAGGCAAAAACGAACTGGTCCACACCTTGAACGGTTCGGGCCTGGCCGTGGGCCGTGCGCTGGTGGCGGTGCTCGAGAATTACCAGAACGCGGATGGTTCGGTGACAGTGCCTGAGGCACTGCGTCCTTACCTGGGCGGCTTGGCGCGGCTGAGCGTTTGACGTCTTTGTTGGCAATCACCTGGAGTGCGATGATGAATGGCATGCAACTTTTGCTGTGGGCAATTCTTTCGGTCGCTGGCTTGGCGGGCTGTGCGAACACCACAAGCAAAACGACTTCTGTGGGAGTGGG
Source organism: uncultured Burkholderiales bacterium (assembly GCA_903953985.1). Lineage (GTDB taxonomy): Bacteria > Pseudomonadota > Gammaproteobacteria > Burkholderiales > Burkholderiaceae_C > Limnohabitans_A. Next base: position 934 of record CAJBLW010000575.1, on the reverse strand, counting down.
TCTGGATGGCCAGGTTCAGAATCCGTTGCAGTTGCTTGGGCAGATGCCATTGCCACCCGGAGCCATGATTCGGGTCGATCAGTCGTTGATCATCGGTGCCGGAGACAATTGGGTGGGTCGGGTGGTGCTTGACGTGGGGCGCGATTTTGATGCCGCTTACCGATTCTTCCTGGAGACTTATCCAGCCAATGGCTGGACTGTGGTGTCTTCGGTTCGTGGCAAAAACAGCTTTATGGTCATGACCCGGCAAGAGCGAACGGCCACTTTCGAGATGGTGGATGGCGGCATGTTGGCGAGCAGTGTGGTGTCGATGACCATGGCCCCACGCAATGCTGCAGTGATGGTGCCTAAAAAGCCTTGATAGGCTCTGCTAGAATCTCGCCTTCGACAAATGAAACCGAATCCGGAGGGGTGGCAGAGTGGTCGAATGTACCTGACTCGAAATCAGGCGTAGTGGCAACACTACCGAGGGTTCGAATCCCTCCTCCTCCGCCAGTACAAAGATCTAAAACCTGCTTAGCAGGCATTGAGGCAGCCTCAGGCCCCGCACCACGCGGGGCTTTTTGCTTTAGGCTCCTGACTGCGACCTCTGGCAGCAGCCCGTGAAAGGCGTCTCAAACCCCGTTTGTCTCAAAACCACATGACTTTTTCGGATTTGGTTCCGAGCCGTGAATTTGCGGATTGAGGCAAATCAGGCTTTGAACCAAGCCGAACGAAATTTCGTTGTTCAGCTGTTTTTGATTGTCCGTAGCCTACGATTGTTTGAACACTCGCTCACGATGCCAGGACAGGTAGGGTTCATGCTGAGGTTGAAGCCGGATGCAAAAATCTTCAGTCAGCCTTAGAACCTCAATAGTCGAATCCGAAAGTGCAGCGCTCGGGACAACATGCCCGCTGGTTGATATCGTGATGAGGCCGGAGTCAAAGGCGGCGT
>CAJBLW010000574.1 GCA_903953985.1 uncultured Burkholderiales bacterium | reverse complement strand
CACAGCACCATCACCCCTTGCAACAGCGGTCTGCAAAAGTTGGCCGATGCCGCGATCGAGGGCATCGAAGCCGCCGGCGGCAACGCCCAAGTATTCGGCACCCCCACCATTTCGGACGGCATGGCCATGGGCACCGAAGGCATGAAGTACTCGCTCGTGTCCCGCGAGGTGATCGCCGACTGTGTGGAAACCTGCGTGCAAGGCCAGTGGATGGACGGCGTGTTGGTGGTGGGCGGTTGCGACAAGAACATGCCCGGCGGCCTGATGGGCATGCTGCGCGCCAACGTTCCGGCCATTTACGTGTACGGCGGCACCATTTTGCCGGGCCGCTACCAAAACAAGGACCTGAACATCGTGAGCGTTTTTGAAGCCGTGGGCGAGAACGCCGCAGGCAAGTTGAGCGACGAAGACCTGCTCGAAATCGAAAAACGCGCCATCCCCGGCACCGGTTCTTGCGGTGGCATGTACACCGCCAACACCATGTCCTCGGCTTTCGAGGCGCTGGGCATCTCTTTGCCCTACTCCTCCACCATGGCCAACGTGCATGACGAAAAAGTCGTTTCGGCCAAAGAGTCGGCCCGCGTTTTGGTGGAAGCCATCCGCAAAGGCATCAAGCCGCGCGACATCGTGACCCGCAAGGCCATTGAAAACGCCGTGGCCGTGATCATGGCCACCGGGGGTTCCACCAATGCGGTGCTGCACTTTTTGGCGATTGCCCATTGCGCAGGCGTGGAGTGGACGATTGACGACTTCGAACGCATCCGCCAACGCACGCCCGTGTTGTGCGACCTGAAACCCAGCGGCAAAGCCTTGGCTGTGGACCTGCATGTGGCCGGCGGCATTCCGCAAGTCATGAAGATTTTGCTCAACGCCGGTTTGCTGCACGGTGACTGCATCACCATCACCGGCCAAACCATTGCCGAGGTGCTCAAGGATGTGCCCGACGCGCCACCTGAGCAAAGCGTGATCCACACCATTGAGAACGCCATGTACAAGCAAGGCCACTTGGCGATCTTGAAAGGCAATTTGTCGCCCGAAGGTGCTGTGGCCAAGATCACCGGCCTGAAAAACCCGGTCATCACCGGCCCAGCCCGCGTGTTCGACGACGAACAATCGGCGCTCGAAGCCATTTTGGCCGGCAAGATTGTGGCCGGCGATGTGATGGTCTTGCGTTACCTCGGCCCCAAAGGCGGTCCTGGCATGCCTGAAATGCTGGCCCCCACGGGCGCGCTGATTGGCGCTGGTTTGGGCGAAAGCGTGGGCCTGATCACCGACGGCCGTTTCTCGGGGGGCACTTGGGGCATGGTGGTGGGCCACGTCGCCCCTGAAGCCGCTGCAGGAGGCAACATCGCGTTTGTGCATGAAGGCGACAGCATCACCATTGACGCGCACAAATTGGTACTTGAGCTGAACGTGCCCGAAGCCGAATTGGCCAAACGCCGCGAAGGCTGGACAGCACCTGCGCCGCGCTACACCCGAGGCGTGCAGGCCAAGTTCGCTTTCAATGCATCAAGCGCCAGCAAAGGTGCCGTGCTCGATCTGTATTGATCGCAGGCTACCCTGTGCTTCCCAACTGAAGCTGGGCAGCACTGGCCTCAAAGCCAGTCATCACGCTTCAAATGGATGCGCTTTAATGGCACCAACCCACAAAAAAGCCCGCTCAATTGGCGGGCTTTTTTGCGCCCCAACGGCTACCAAGCGGCCAAGGGATCGGTCGGGTGAGATCACAGACCAATGGCTGCGATTCCGGCTTTGGCAATCTGCGCGTCTTCGGTCGACTTGACGCCGCTGACACCCACTGCACCCAAGCAAAAGCCATCCTTCATGATCGGTACGCCGCCCTCGAGCATGCCCTGAATGGTCGGGGCCGACAAAAAGGACGTGCGGCCACCGTTGATGACGTCTTCGTAGATTTTGGATTCACGGCGACCCAGGGCCGCCGTGTGGGCTTTGGCGGGTGCGATGTGGGACGAAATCGGTGGCGCGCCGTCCAAACGGGCGAAATGCAGCAGATGGCCGCCGCTATCGACGATGGCGATACTGACAGCCCAGTTGTTTTTCAGGGCTTCAGCTTCGGCCGCAGCGGCGATGGCTTTCACATCGGACAGTTCCAAAGTGGCTTGTATTTTCATGGTGTTCAAAAGGCAAGGGGTTAAAGCACCAAGCATACACGGGCGCTGGCCCGTCTATTGCACACCCCAACGCAAAACTGAATCACCCGGATAACCCCATTGCCTGTCGGAAATCCAGAAACCCATCGACCTTACAGAGCGGGACCTTTAAAATGCTTCTCAGCCTTGATCCAAGGCGAGTTAAGGAGATACAACATGAGCGACTTACGCACCCTCAATTCAGCCGACTGGGGCCATGTGGACCTGGCGGCACGCAACCGCGTTCTGCGCAACACCTACTGGTTGCTCGCCCTCAGCATGTTGCCCACCGTGCTGGGCGCCTGGGTCGGCGTGAGCACAGGCATCACCCAATCCCTAACAGGCTTTATGGGCCTGATCGTTTTCTTGGGTGGCGCGTTTGGTTTCATGTACGCCATCGAGAAAACCAAAAACTCGGCTGCTGGTGTGCCTGTTTTGCTGGCCTTCACCTTCTTCATGGGCCTGATGCTCTCGCGCATGATCGCCATGGTGCTGGGTTTCAAGAACGGCGCAGACTTGGTGATGACCGCTTTTGCGGGTACCGCAGGCGTGTTCTTTGTCATGGCCAGCTTGGCCAGCGTCATCAAACGCGATCTGTCGGGCATGGGCAAATGGCTGTTCGTCGGGGCCATGGTCCTGATGGTGGGCGGCATCATCAACGTGTTTGTGGGCTCCACCACCGGCATGCTGGTCCTCTCGACCCTGGCCATTGGCATCTTCAGCGCCTTCTTGTTGTATGACATCAAGCGCATCCTGGATGGCGGCGAGACCAACTACATCAGCGCCACCTTGGCCCTGTACCTGAGTGTCTTCAACATCTTCCAAAGCCTTTTGGCCCTGCTGGGCATCATGGGCGGCGAACGCGACTGATCGACTCCGCGGCAGCCATCAAAACAAAGGCTCCCTCGGGAGCCTTTTTTCTGTCCTGTCCTTTCTCGAAGTGTGCCGACACACGCTCTGTGCACATCAGGCCAGCTCAAACACCGCCATGCTCTCCACATGCGCGGTGTGTGCAAACATGTTGATCACACCTGCGGCCACACAGCGGTAACCTGCACGGTGCACCAGAATGCCGGCATCTCGGGCCAGTGTGGCCGGGTTACAGCTCACATAAACAATCCGCTGGGGCGGAGTCCAGCCCTGGCGCAGGTCCTGGTTGACGTGCAACTCGGCCAGCGCCTTGCTCAGGGCAAAGGCGCCTTCGCGCGGTGGGTCCACCAGCCATTTGTCGGAGGTGCCGTCGGCCACCAGCATCTCAGGCGTCATCTCGAACAAATTGCGCGCCACAAACTGCGTGGGGGCCAAGGTTTGGCCTTCGGGCCGTGTGGCTTGGTTGCGTTCGTAGTTGTCGCGTGAACGCGCGACCAGGGTCTCGGCCCCTTCAATGCCGAGCACCTCCCCCGCTTGCGTGGCAAGCGGCAAGGTGAAGTTGCCCAGACCACAGAACCAGTCGATCACCCGCTCGGTTTTTTGCGCCTGCAGCAGGCGCAGCGCGCGCGCCACCAGCACCCGGTTGATGAAGGGGTTGACCTGGGTGAAGTCGGTGGGCCGAAACGGCATGGTGATACCAAAGTCGGGGAGACCGTTACTAAGCTGCGCCCCACCCTCGTCCAGCAAATGCACCGTGTCCGGGCCTTTGGGCTGCAACCACCACTGCACTTGGTGCTCGGCGGCAAATGCCCGCAGCAGGGCTTTGTCGCCCTCGCTCAAGGTTTCCAGGTGGCGCAGCACCAAGGCTGTAACTTCGTCGCCGCAAGCCAGCTCCAACTGCGGCAGGGTCTCGCGGGCTTCCATTTGGCCGATCAGCGCCCGCAAAGGTAACAGCATGCGGCTGACATGGGGCGGTAACACCGGGCAGACCTTCATGTCGGCGATGTAACGGCTTTTGCGCTCATGGAATCCGATCAGCACTTCGCCTTTTTTGATCACGTAACGCACCGACAAACGTGCGCGGTAGCGGTAGCCCCAAGTCGGCCCCTCGATGGGGCGCAGCATGGTTTCAGCTTTGACTTTGCCCAGGTGCCAAAGGTTGTCTTCGAGCACCCTTTGCTTGATGGCCACCTGGGCCGAAGCCTCCAGGTGCTGCATCTTGCAGCCGCCGCAGGCGCCGGCGTGCAGACCAAAGTTCGGGCAGCCTGGCCGAACACGTTGAGACGACTCGTGGTGGATATGGGTGACCGTGCCCTGCTCCCAGTTGTTCTTTTTGCGGTGCACATTGACCGACACCAACTCGAAAGGCAAGGCGCCTTCAATGAACACGACTTTGCCGTCAGGTCGGCGGGCAATGCCTTGGGCATCCATGTCCAGGGAGCCGACACGCAGCCAGCCCTCAGGCAGGTCGGCGCTGGAGTGGCTGGGTTCGTCGGCGTGGGCTTGGGATAGGGAAATGTCTGGATCGCTCATCCCCTGATTGTCTCAGGATGTGAGGCTACCCTTGAGGGTCCAGCACACAGTTTCACAGTGAAACGTCAGGACCAGGCTTGAAGGTATTCCTGCCAGTGCGGCTCTTGCGGAGCCAAGTTGCCCAACTCGTCTTGGACAAAGGCGATTTCCTGCGCGTACTCGGCCTCGGTGAAGCCGCCACGCATTTTCTGAAAGCGGCAATACAGCAAAGAGGTGGTCATCACATCGGTTTCGCAATAGCGCCGGATGTCTTCGGTGTGGCCAGCCTGAAACTGCGCATAGACCTGCGAGCCATCCATGCCCAGCTTGCCAGGAAAGCCACACAGCTTGGCGAGCGCGTCCATGGGGGCGTTGTTTTTGGGCGTGTATTTGGCCAACAGGTCCAT